>JACQSR010000025.1 GCA_016211215.1 Candidatus Woesearchaeota archaeon | reverse complement strand
ACTGAAATGAGTGCAAAGAAGTAGTTCTGCAAAAGAATTTATACTGTCAGCATTTGGCTTTGCTGGATGCACGGTCTTAAGCTCTTGATTGTGGTCAGCCGGCCGCTCACGACTTGGCCCACGGGTCTTCTTTTTTTCCTGATTGGATTCGCTGTTTCTGTATCAACAGTTTTATAAATAATCAAGAAACGCCTTCCCTGTATGATTGTTGACGAAAGCGTCGTTAATGACTGGAGAAAGGCGGGCAGGATATCCGCGGTTGCTCTTGACTATGGCAAAAGGCTGATTAAGAAAGGCACTCCCCTTATTGATGTCTGCGACGCCGTGGATGCGAAGATTTTTGAGCTGGGCGCAAGGCCCTCGTTTCCTTCGCAGGTGTCGCTTGACCACGTGGCTGCGCATTATTGCCCGGAGTCTGGTGACAAGGCCATTCTTGATGCCCAGGTTTGCAAGCTTGACGTTGGTGCCTGCTACAATGGCGCTCTTGGTGACAATGCCGTGACTGTTGACCTTGGCGGCAGCAAGGGGGAATTGGTGGCTGCGTCTGAAAAGGCATTGAGTGATGCGATTAAGATTGTGAAGGCTGGCGTTCCTGTTTGCGAGATTGGCGCTGCCATCAAGGGCGCTATTTCCTCTTTTGGCTTTTCGCCAATCCGCAACCTTAGCGGCCACGGCCTTGGGAAGTTTGAGATTCACACTCGCCCGACCATTCCTAATTTTGACAATGGTGACAGGACTCAGCTGCACGAGAATGAGGTGATTGCCATTGAGCCTTTCGCAACTATTGGCAAGGGTGTCATTTTTGAGTCATCTAATCCTGAGGTGTTTATGCAGGTTTCTGAAAGGCAGACTCGCGATCCTGGCATCAGGAAGGTGTTGGGGAAAATTCGCGAATATGAAATGCTGCCTTTTGCGAAGCGCTGGCTGCTGAAGGAGTTTCCCGCATTGAAGGTTTCGATTGCCTTGAAGATCCTTGAGCAGCAGGGAATAATTCAGGGCTTCCCTCCCCTTGTGGAGGAAGCTAAAGGACTTGTCAGCCAGGCAGAAAAGACATTGATTGTTACCAAATCTGGCTGCGAGGTTCTTACGAAGCCTGAGTAGGCTTCAGGAATGCTATGGCTTCTTCTATTGACAGCAGTCTTTCTTCCCCGCTTCTGAGGTCTCTCAAGGTTATCTTGTTGTCGCTGAGTTCCCTCTCGCCAATTATTGCAACGAAGGATATTCCCATTGAAGAGGCGTATTCCAGGTTTTTCCTTATGTCCCTGTCGTTCATGTCAACGTCCGTGTTGATTCCTGCTTTTCTCAGTTCTGAGACGGCTTTTTTCGCGTTTACTTTTACTGGTATGACGTAGACTGAGGCGGCTGACTTTTTCGGGCCGGTTTTAAGCATCCCAAGCGCGTCCTGGATTATGTCAAGCCCAAATGATATGCCGACCGCGGGGTAGTTCCTTCCGTTTCCGACAAAGTTTCCGATCATTTTGTCATAGCGCCCTCCTGCCGCGATTGCTGATTTTATCTCGGTAAGGTTCTGCTCATTCAGGAATGCCTCAAATACGGTTCCGGTGTAATAAGCCAGCCCTCTTGCAAGTGAGGGGTCGAACTCGACGTTTTTGGCATTTTGTATGTTGCCGAGCATTTCTGAAATTTCGGCTATTCCCTCTTTTCCTTCGTCCTTCAGTTCCTTGCCGAGCCTCGCAAGCTTTTCGTTGTTTGTGCCGTCAACGGTAACCAGGGCCATAAGCTTCTTGATGGCTGCAGCCGGGGTTCCTGACTCTGCAAGCTCTTTCTCGACCGCTTGCCGCCCTGTTTTTTCAAGCTTGTCCAGGGTGAGTATGGTCTTTTCTGCCTTGTCCGGTGTTATTCCTGCAAGGGCGATGATGCCATTCAGGATTTTTCTGCTGTTTACCTTCAAGATTGCGTTCAGGCGCAGCCTTCTGAAGACTTCCTGCGCGATTTCAATCATTTCCGCATCAGCAGCCATTGATGTTACCCCGACAATGTCAACGTCGCACTGTGCAAACTCGCGGTATCGCCCTATCTTCAACGGGCCATCACGGAAGACGCTCCCGATTTGGTATCTTTTGAAAGGAATTTTAAGGTTCGGATTGGTTGCGATGAACCTGCACATTGGCACTGTAAGGTCGTACCGCAGCGCCAATTCCCTGTCTCCCTGGTCTTTCAGCGTGAACGTTTCCTTGAGTATTTCCGCGCCTCCAGCGTACTTTGAGGCTAGTGTGTCAAACCTCTCAAGCACCGGTGTCTCCAGGGGGTTGTAGCCATACAGCTCGAACACGTTTCGGAGCGTGTTGACTGTCTGCTGCCGCAGCAATGCCTCCCCGGCCGCAAAGTCCCTTGTTCCACGCGCTCGTTCAAGCTTTGTCATTGTCTTGCCCTCCCCGGATTTGGCTTAAATAGTTTTTGTTGGTTGCCCGCACAGAGCGTTCAACCGACGCCTTTGCCAGCACTTGAAGCGTATTAATAAGGTTCCCACCTTTTACTAGGAGCGGTAATTCTGTGCAGCCTAGAATTACTTTTTCGGCACCTGCTCTTTCCAGCTGCTTGGTGAATTGTATTAGCATTTGCCTGTCGCTGGGTAACTTCTTCCCGGCAAGAATATTCATGATGATTTTCGTTGTTTCTTCTTGTCTTGAGTTGCTTAATGTCAGGAGTTTCACGCTACCTAAGGCTTTTTCATATGTCCGGCTTTTTATTGTCAGTTCAGTTGCCAAAAGTCCAACTTTTTTCAATCCGCAATTCTCGACTATGTTTGCCGTTTCCTTGACTAAATTTATTATTGGAATTGAAATTGCCTTTTGCATTTCAGGCAAGTATTTCATGACGCTGTTGCATGGGATCGCCACGAAATTTGCGCCGGCCATTTCAAGCTTCTTTACAGCGGCAATCAGCATCGTTTTCACTTTGGCACGGTCTTTTGCAGTTTCCACAACATCAGGTATGGGCAAATTCACTATGATTATTTCTGGGAAATCACGATCATAGACAGCCCCATACTTTTTTTGAAATAGCTTGACTATGTTGAAATAAAGCTCGGCGCTCGCTTCAGGCCCCATCCCTCCCAGTATGCCTATTGTTTCATATTTCTGCATTTAAACCACCTGTTTTAGCGACTTTACAACTCGAAGAGCTGTCTCCTCAAGGCATTCGCCAGCCTTGGCAAAAGCTGGAAGAAATTGCTCAACATATGTGCGATATGCTGGATTTTTCAGTTTCTGCCTTATCGCTGCCGCATTGTCTGTTGTGACAACTGAACAGCCGATGCCATCATTCAGGTAAGGCGTTGCAATTCCTTCGGGCGGGTTCGGAGAACGAATGGTTACGTATTGCGCATCACGTAAATCTTGGAACAAGTTTATCGCCACATCAAAAAATTGTTCGCTCTTAGGCCCGAATTTTCCTTCCACGCCATACGCATCCTGTAGGTAAGCAGCCTCCGCTAATTCCAAAGGCAAGTACAGTGCATTCGCAGGGTTTGCATTGACAGGCAGGAGTTTCCTGTAAATTTCAGTCTCCTCCTTTGAGATAATCGAGGACAAAGCAAGGGCTTCATCAAGGGATTCCGCATAGCGTGAATCGCGGAATGCCGCTCTTGAGCCCAAGTATTGCCCTTTAAGCCCTGCAAGCTCCATCAAGCACCTAAGGTACGTTTCTCGGGCTGCCAAGTTCTCCCGGACATCAGCCCGTTTGGGACTCTCAAGCTCACTCAAAAGCAGTTCCAATATTGAACCAGTCGGCGGCGCTTCTCCTAACGATGCAACTTTGCCTGGCGAAAGCCTGTTCACAATATAGAACGAACTAGCATCCCAGATTACCCATTCGGTCACTCCATCTCCTTGGAGTTGCCTCATCCATGCAAAGCATTCCAGTACGTCAAGCCTTTCACCCTTGACTATGAGCGTTGGGTTATACCCAAATCCCATGAAAAGCGCAGATGGTATCTGCGGTTTTCCGTATCTATTTGCAGTTATCTCGAGCTTGTCGATGAAGGCAGTACCGACTGTTTCCCTTATCCGCCTTCAAATCTACACTGTCCTTGTTTCTTATTTTATCGTTCATCATCAATCATCTCCGCAGCTCCCGCTGCAATCTTTTTATTCAACTTGGAAAAACCGCGACAGTTTAATCGCAGCGTCAATTGCAGCAGTGATGAAATGTCATTCTGCAGGATTTCATTAAAGCCGTAGCAGGGAGTTGAGCCCTGCCTTTCAGTTCCACAGGCTGACGTGCTACCGCTACACCACTACGACCAAATTGAGAATTATCAGAAGAGGCTAGTTGTATTATGGTGAAGACAATCACTCTTT
>JACQSR010000004.1 GCA_016211215.1 Candidatus Woesearchaeota archaeon | reverse complement strand
TTTATTTAAAAAAAGTTTAGCATTTTCTAGGAATATATGAATCAAATTACCTCTCTTTATCGAAGATTTGATTGCTAATAATTGTTCGATAGTATGATCAGAGAAAAATGGGTGATTAAAAACTATAAGATCTGCCCTTTCCCTAATTTTTTCAAATAAATTCCCTTGAAAGACCTCTGATTTATTTTCCATATGAAATTTGGCAATATTCTCCTTTGTATTCACTATAGCAGAATGCGACAAGTCCGAAAACATCACTTTTCTTGCCCCATAAAGAGCCATTACAATGCCTTGAATTCCAGAACCACAGCCCATATCAATACAACTCTTATCCTTATACAGGCCTTTATTATTAAAAAGCCATTTTGCTAAGATTAGTGAAGTCATTTTCAGGTCTATGAACTTTAGGAAAAACAGAGAAGTCTTTCAATGTATTTTTGCTGTTTAGTTTAAGGTTTATATAATATTTATTATGTAAATGCGCCTTTAATTGTTTATTCAACTGTTTTTGCTGTATTTTGTTAAAAACCATTTTGAATTAATCCGAGTATTTCTTTCTTTATATGGGCCTTTCTTTTTTGGTTAACGTCAAAGGTTTTAATTAATCTGGCAGGCAGAGCACTTAATACAATGATCCTATCAGAAACTCTTATTGCTTCATCAATATCATGCGTAACAAGGACTATTGTAAGCTTCCTTCCTTTTTTTAATTTAAGCAATAATTCTTGCATCTTAATCCTTGTCAAATAATCTAGAGAACCGAATGGCTCATCCATTAAAAGAATCTCGGGGTAATTGGCTAATGCTCTAGCAATCCCAACCCTTTGCTTCATACCCTCAGAAAGCTGATGAGGATAATAACTGCCGAAACCATCCAAATCTATTTTGTGCAATAATCTTTTGATATCCACTTTGAGGTTATTGTTTATAGGCCCCATTTCAATATTTTCCTTAACAGTCTTCCATGGTAATAAATTGTGGTCTTGAAAGACAAAACCTATTTTTCCATGAATATTTATTTTGCCCCCGAAATTATCGATAAACCCAGCCATTAGATATAAAATGGTAGTCTTGCCACATCCCGAAGGCCCAATAATAGATAAGAATTCTTCTTCAATAACATTAAAAGACAGCTTATCTACTATCTTTTTCTTTTCATACTTTTTCTCAACATCCTTAACTTCAATTTTTAGGTTCATTTTTCCAAGGTGTAAAATGTTTAGATAACCCCATAAATAACCTATCAAAAATCAACCCTATTGCTCCGAGAATGATAATGTACCCTATCATCCTATCAATCCTATAAACAGATTGTAAAAAAGATATCCTATAGCCAACTCCTGCAAATGCACCCAACATTTCAGCGGCCACCAAAACTGAAAAAGCAAATCCTACTCCAACTCTTGCTCCATTAACTATATAGTTTGTAGAGCCTTTGAATACAATTTCCTTTAGAAACCATGTTTTTTTCACTGAAAGGCTTTTGGCTACCAGTAAATATTTATTTTCAAGACCCTTAACACCAGCGTGAACGGATATCCACGTGGGAAAAAAAGAAGTCCATGCCAATAGGCCTATTTTTGAGAATTCGCCTATTCCCAGCCATAATAAAAAAAGAGGCACCAAAGCAAGAGGGGGGATAAATCTAAGAAAATTCCACATATTACCCAGTGTTTTGTCCATCACAGAAATATGACCTGTTAAAACGCCAAAGAATACAGCCAAACTAATGCCAATAATACTTCCTATAACCAATCTAATCATGCTAATGATTATATCTGAATAAATTTCTGGAGAATCATAAAATGCAGACAAAACCTCCAAAGGAGAAGGAAAGAGTATAGGATTTACATCAAATAGACTAACCGAGATCTGCCAAATAATTAAAACCATAAAAAGTGTAGAAAGGCCATAAAAGATTGTTGTTTTTTGCATTTGGCATTTTGGAGTATTATATTGTTACATCTTTAGGTTTTACTTCAAGAAGGTATTCTTTATTGATGTGCTCATTAAAGTCGGGAATATACTGTGCAGTGCTTAGTTTATTCTTTATAGCCCATAAAGCTTCCTCTTTTAGATAAGTGGTTAATACATCATTGAGTACAACCCCTATTTTTTGCTTACTCAAAACTTGGTTTGTTGTAAGCTCATCATTGCCAGAGTATTTGGCAACTATAGCCAATGATTCTTTAGGATTTTTTTCCATAAATTCTTCTGCAATAACTAAGGCTTTAAGGAATTTCTTGATAGTATCTGAATTTTTATCTGCATAATCTTTCATAACCACTATATTCCATGTTTCTCCATAGATATCTGAATCTTCAAAGATTGTCAGCTTGTCTATTCCTATTTCTTTAATGGCTATAGAGGGGGCAGGTTCAAATACAATAAAAGCGTCAATATCTTTCTTGATTAAGGCAGTAACCATCTCATTAGGAGTAAGATACACCATACTTACTTTCGATTTATCAATATTGTATTTTTCAAGAAATTTGTCTGTATAGAACATTGGTCCCCCGCCTTTTGTTGTGGAAATTTTCTTGCCCTCTAAATCTAGGGGTTTGTTAATCCCTGAATCTTTTCTTGCAATAACTCTGATGTTATCCCTTGAGTACTCTACTGTTGCAACTACTGAAATTTCCTGATTTGCCAATACCGCTAATGTAATAGGCACATCTGCGGATGTTGCAATATCTGCACCCCCTCCAAGAAGAGCATCTAATGCGAGTTTACCTGTAACAAATGGTTTATACTGAACATCTAATCCTTGTTCTAAAAAGTATCCGTTCTCTTGTGCTATATGGATTAATGCGGAATTTGGGAGGGTATTAATTGCCAACTGCACAGTTTTAGTGTTAGTAGTGTCATAAATTACATGTCCTGTTGGAGTATCTTTCGTTATAAAAAATATTGAAATACCAATGAGTATTATTATTCCTAGGGCTATTCCCACCAACCTCTTGTGATTATTCTTCATATGTACCACCAACCAGTGCGAATAAAGTGGTCTTCATAAACATTTGTCCTCCTCTAAAGAGACTACACTAGAAAGGTTTATATATCCAAATGGGTTTCTGAGTGCATGGATGAAAAACTGCTCCAAGAGATAGGATTATCTCCAAGCGAGATGGTAGTTTATGTTGCCCTGCTTAAAACTGGCTCAACAAAAGTCGGGATTTTGATTAAAGGGGTATCTCTTCATAGAAGCCGAGTTTATGAAGCAATAAATCGACTAATTGCGAAAGGACTTGTTTCTTATGTTATCAAAAACAACGTTAAGTTTTTTCAGGCTGCTGACCCTGAAAGATTGCTCTCTTATATAGGGGAGCAAAAGGAGAAATTAGATGAGAAAGAAGAAGCAATAAAGAAAATATTGCCAGAGCTAAGAAAGCCAATTTCCCCCCTAGTGCCCAACGCGGAAGCCCATGTCTTGTATGGAAAAGAAGGATTTAAGACAATGAGAAAAGATGTCTTGAAGCAGAAGCAAACACTTTATTTAATTGGTGCTGTAGGTAAGGAGGACAAAGCTGTTCAGTATTTCTTTCCGAATTTTGATAAATTAAGAGTTAAGTCAAAGATTAAAATGAAAGTTCTTTATGATTCAGAAGTTAAAGGAAAACCAATAACAAAATTAGAGTTGATGGAAACAAAATTCTTGCCGAAAGAGTATTCAAGCCCTGCTGTAATAAACATTTATGCAGATAGGGTTGTAAATGTATTGTGGAAAGGAGACAATCCTGTCTGTTTTATGATAATCAACAAAGACATCGCTGATTCTTATAGAAAATGGTTTGAATTGATGTGGGATTCTTCAAAAGACTTAAAATAACTAAACCTTCACAACCTTTCCGTCAACCTCTATCTTGGGGCTTCTGAACACCTGGTCGAAATGGGTTAATGCATAAATTGGGCCCCCAAACCAGAAGTTCGAGCCGAATGCTATGTGCGCAGTCCCGAATGATTTCTCGTCTAAAATAGTAGCTCCAAAGCATTTGGCCTGCTTGTTTATCCCAATTCCAAGCTCGCATACCTTTTTTACGTTCTCGGGATTCTTCGACCTTGATTCCGCCCAGGTTATGGTGTCGCGAAGGTAAAGACCTTCAGGGCTTCCGGACATCTTTACAAGCTCCCCGTTCTCGAGAAACAATGTCACGGGCCTTTTCAGGAGCCTTGTGCCCTCGCGGTAGCATAAGGATACATCAACAACAACCTTCCCCGAAACATTCTCCTTTCCTTTAGGATGCATGTAAACCTCCCCGCACGGCATGTTTCCGCCGCTTCCGGGAGAAAAATATTCGGCAGTGTTTGATATGGCATTAACCCCGTCAATGCTCATCGTAAAGTCCGTTCCCGCCTTCGTGGTTACATGCACTTCAGAGCCGGAATCAAAAGTCTCCTTGAGCTTCTGGCCCCTCTTGCGTATGTCATCATAATCAACATCAATGGCCTTTATGAGGTCAGCATACCTGCTCGTCTCAAGGCATCCCAAGCTTGGAGCAGACATGAACCTGTGGTTTCTTGACTTTACAAAACTCCTGAAGCTGTTTCCCAGATTGCCCATTTCTCCCAGCCTGCTTGAAAGAAACATGAGAATTATGCTGTTCTCATCGAGCTTGTCCATCGCCCCTACAACTGCCTCATTTGCCTTCTGGCCGGATATTACCGGAGTCTGCAGAAACAGGTCTGCATTGAGCTTCAGGTTCTTTGCTGCAAGATAAAAGCTGGTTGCAAGAGCCGGGGATATTCTCCTGTTCGATGCACCTACATCCCCTATGATGAGTATCCTCTCCCTCTTTGGGACAACGCATTCCTTGAAAACCCTCTCGGAAACCTTAACGCTGCTTTTTGCCATGTCTATGAGGTTATGCCTCTCCAGGAACCTTCTCACTTCATCGCTCAGCATAATCTCACCCACTGCAAAACAGAAAACGCAACCACCTTGCGCTTCCACATTCTAACTTCAAATATTATGTCAGGGACGATATGAAACACATAACCCACAAGGAACATAAGTGCATACTCCGAGAAGAATGATGCAACTGCAATAATAATCAGGAACTCCAGAGTGTGAAAGATGAACAGCGCATTTAGCACATCCTTCATCCTCTTTTCCACCATCACCCTTTCATAGAAGCGCTGGCACCTTGCGATGCTTGTGTCCTTTTTCTTAGCAACAAACCAAAAGTAATGGTCTATGTCAATCAAAACACCGCCAACAAACACCATAAGCACCTTAATCCCGAAGAAAGGGAACAATATTGCGGCAAGAACCGATGAAACAACTATATGGCGCAGCGGAGACATGAAAAAAAACCTTCCACCTTAATTTATATACTTTTTCTTTTCTGCAAATGTGTTTATAAACCAGGGTATTCTTTCCCGGCATTGCCTTTCCCCTACTGTCTTTTCTCAAACTCAGCTGCAATGGAGTCATACTTTTCCCAGCTGCCAAATTTCTGCATCACGCCCTCAAATCTTTCCAGAATGGATTTCTGCATTTCATCACTTAGGGCGCCATCCGCCATGGGGTATAGGATATAATCCTCCTTGTATATATGCTCCTGGAGAAGTTGGGCGTACGCGCGCGCATTGCTTATCAGCTTTCCCTTGTCTCCATTGCCCAGCCCTTCCTCCATGCCCTTCACATGGCCGCGTCCGATGTTGTGCTCGTAAACCATCTGCTCCATTGGCCCGCAGTGCATCTGAACACCGTCTTTTGACAGCTCGACAAAAAGTATGTCTTCCTCCTTCATGTGGTGGAACTTATCAGCATAATTCTTTATGAAATCAAGCGCTTTCTCAAAAAAAGCCCTGTCAACCCCCTTTCCGGAATCAATTGCGCTGCATTCCCGAAGCAGGGCATTTGTCACTTTCAGAATGTTTTGGTGCTCTCTTGAGAGCATTTCAGTAGGTTTTGTCATGAATTTTAGTAAACCAAAATGGTATTTAAGGTTTTTGGTGGGAGAATAGTTAATTCACTTGCAGTCTTCAGGACAGTTGCATTCGGATTCAGTCTCGTTATCGCAAACATTGTTGCCGCACGGTGCGCATATGCTGGACAAAACAGCCTGTTCGCTGCTCTCCACGCAATTCCCAAAAAGATTTATGGTAAACTGGTCCTTTGCCAAAACCCTCTTCAAGCCTTCCTTTGCACAGCTGTCATCCTCAACCTGATACACGCATGCGTTATACCTGCAGGCTGCCCTTGTCCTCGGTATTGGGGTTATTTCACAATCTGGCTTCATGAAGCACGTTGGCTGGTAGCATTCATAATCAGATGTGCAATACTCTCCTTCCTTCTTTGACGGCTCCCATGCTCCCTTCTCGCTGCAGAAGAAGTTGTTGTTGTCTGTGGTGGTGCCTGGCGTGCAGGATGCACCCTCGCACATCCCCAAATCCGCTTTCACGTGATTGCAAACTCCTGAATCGCAATCCTTATTGTCATTGCATTCACCGGAATTTAAGGCAGTACAGCCAGCAACAAATACCAGTGCAACCATCAAAGCCCCGTAAAGCCAGTACCTCATCTTCATGGCAATGACAAAAAATTACTTGTTTATCAATCTTTCGCCCCAATCTTTAAATACCAATAAATTCTCTTATGCGTATGAAACCAAAGGACATCGAAAAGCTTATTCCGGCAAAGGCCTTTCAGATTATCAGCGCTACAGTCTCCGAATTCCGGCCAGCCCAGGTTAAGGCAATCAGTGCAGGCCTTCTTGAGGGAAAGAGTATCCTGGTGTGCACCCCAACAGCTTCAGGTAAAACCCTGATTGCGGAACTTGCAGCCCTGAAATGCATTCTTGAAAAAAAGTCCAAGGCGGTTTACATTGTTCCATTGAAGGCTCTTGCATCCGAAAAGCACAGGGAGTTTTCGGAGAAATACTCCAAGATTGCAAAAATAGCCCTTTCCATAGGCGACAAGGACTCTTCCGACACTTACCTAAGCGACTATGACCTTATCGTCACAACCTCCGAAAAACTGGACAGCCTCATAAGGCACCACGCCCCGTGGATAAAATCCATTGGGTGCATAATAATTGACGAAGTCCATCTGCTCAACGAACCGGACAGGGGGCCAACTCTGGAAGTGGTGGTAACCATACTGAGAAGCTTGCTGCCAAATGCGCAGGTCATAGCCTTATCCGCAACCATAGGTAATCCTGAAGAGCTTGCCTCATGGCTCAGTGCAAATCTTGTCAGGGATGACTGGAGGCCCGTCAAGCTTGAGAAGGGAATATTTCTTGATGGAAGCATAGAATTTGATTAACAGCAAGAATATGTTATAGCAGAGCGCACATTAGTTGCAATCGGGAATGAACACTAAAACCCAAGCCCTTTCATCACAGCCGCAGAATCAAAATCCCTTAAATCATCGTACTCCTGCCCCACTCCAAGGAATATAATCGGCTTTCCGGTTACATATCCGATAGAAACTGCAGTTCCTCCCTTCTCATCAACATCGGCCTTCGACAGTATAATGCAGTCAAGCCCTATCGCGCTGTCAAATGTTTTCGCCTGCTCCACGCAGTCATTGCCGGTTATGCTTTCACCCACAAAAATCTTCATGTCAGGCTTTGCAACCCTGATTATTTTTTTCATCTCGTCGACTAGGTTTGTGTTCGAATGCAGTCTTCCGGCTGTGTCTATAAGGACAACATCTATGTCTTTTGCCTTGGCGTGCTGTATTGCGTCAAATGCAACTGCGGCCGGGTCTGCCCCGTAATCATGCTTTATCATCTTAACTCCAAGCTTTTTTGCGTGGTGCTCAAGCTGGTCAATCGCAGCAGCCCGAAACGTGTCCGACGCGGCAATCACGCACGAAAGCTTGTGTTTTTGCAAAAGCCTTGCAACTTTGGCTATCGTGGTTGTCTTGCCGGAGCCGTTTATTCCAACAAAGCACATAACAAACGGCTTTTTTGACCTGACCTTTTCAACAAAATCAAGGCTTCCCGTCGAGAGTATGTCCGAAAGGGTTTTCTCGAGGCTTTCCATGACAACATCCTCTATGGAACCCCTTCTTACCGTCCTGTTTACAAGAACTTTTGACAAATCCCCTTTTATTTTGTCTATTACCTCAACCGCAACGTTGTTTTCCAGAAGCGCAGTCTCGAGCTCGGAGAAGGATTCCTCAAACTCATCCTCCGAAATTTGAGTCGATGTTATTTTTTCCTTAAGCGCCCCAAAGAAGCCCTTTTCAGGCTTTTCCTCTGGTTTTTTCCCGGACCTTTTTTCTTCAACGGCATGCTTATCAGGCATATCCTTCTCTTGCGCCCTGGCAATTTTCTTTTCTGGTTCAGGCGCCTCTGCCTTACTATCGGCTTTTTTCTCCACTGCTGTTTCGGCAATATGCTTTTCCGGAACTTTCTCTTCCCTCTTTTTTTCTTCAATTATTTCGGGAGGCTTCTCCAGTGCACCTTCAATCTTACCTGAAAGCCTTGAAACTGCCGACTTTATCTTCTCCTTGAGAAATGAGAACATAATGCACCTACTTGAGCTCCTCTGCAAGTTTTCCTATTTCCTGCTCAAGGTTTGAGGCATAATTCACAATCTGCTGAAGCTGGTTTACCAGGTCTTCCTGGGCTTCCTTAAGCTCCTCAAGCTGTTTTCTTAGCAAGTCCGCTGTTCCCTCTGCATCCTTCTCAACAACCACGTCTGCCCCGACGTTGATTAGCAGCTTGCTTTCCTTCTTCAGGACTGCCTTTGTGAAAATCCCGCTGCTTAGCGGCAGCAGTATCTCCGAGCCGTCCTTCACGCTGCTGAAATCCTCCAGGCCCTCAATCGTGACTATAAGCTCCCCCATCTGCTGTTCCATAATTTTCAGGTGATTCTGCACGTTCAATATCTGCTGCTCTATCATCTTCATTTCAATGTACTTCCTCTGCAATTCATCCTTTTTTTCCATTTCAATCATCTCTTAGTGGACAGCTGCTTGAAAAGCTTGTCGAACAGCAGGCCCATCGGCTCGCCAAAATGCACCCTCTTGATAGTTTCTGCAAGTATCGGCGCCAACGAAATTACTTTTATCTTGCCAACCTTCTTTTCACCCAAATCAATGGAGTTTGACACAATAATCTCCTTAATTGGCGATTTCTCAAGCCTCTCTATTGAGGGTCCTGAAAGCACCGCATGGGTCGCGCACACATAAATGTCCCTTGCGCCCCTTCGCTTGAGCTCCTCCGCCCCCAAAGCAATAGTGCCTGCAGTGTCAACCATGTCATCCACCATTACGACATTTTTCCCCTCAACATCTCCTATGATGTTCATCACCTGTGCCTCGTTCTGGCTCGGCCTTCTCTTGTCAATCATTGCCATGCCGGTGTTGAGAAGCTTTGAGAATTCCCTTGCCCTTGCCGCACCGCCTGCATCCGGGCTTACAACCACTATATCTTTTATGTTCCTGTCAATAAGATAGTCAACAAACAGGGGCATTGCCTCCAAGTTGTCAACCGGTATGTCAAAAAAACCCTGTATCTGGATTACATGCAGGTCAAATGTTATCATTCTTTTTATGCCTGCAGTTGTAAGCAGGTTTGCAACAAGCTTTGCGGTAATGGGTTCCCTCGGAACAACCTTCTTTTCCTGCCTTGCATAACCGAAGTAGGGCACAACGCCTATTACATCATTCGCTGAAGCCCTCTTTAGGGCATCCGCAAGAATCAAAAGCTCCATTAGGTTTTCATTTGCGGGATTGGATGTTGACTGTATTACAAATACATTGCAGCCTCTGACGCTTTCATTAATCCTGACATAGGTCTCGCCGTCCGCAAATTTCTTCACGACAATCGGCGTCAAGGATACCCCTAGGCACTTCGCTATCTCCTCCGCCAAAGGCTTGTTGGCAGAGCCGCTTATCAGTTTTATGTGCTCCATCACATGCTCTTTATCCATGCTGTTCCGGGATTTCCATGCCTTTAAAAATGTTTAGCCTGTAAATCTGTTAGAATAATAACATCATCTATTTATAGGACGGATTTAGCCTTGGCTTCATGAAAAAGGTAAGCGTCGGGGTCCTTGGTGCAACCGGAATGGTCGGCCAGCGTTTCATTTCCCTGCTTGAACTGCATCCCTGGTTTGAGGTAAATGCCGTTGCTGCATCCCCGAGGTCTGCGGGCAGGAAATACTCTGAAGCAGTTGGGGGAAGATGGTTTATGCCGTCCAAGGTGCCGGATAATGTTGCAGAAATAAAAGTCCAGTCCGTTGAGGATGACCTTAAGTCCATCTCAGGCTCGGTTGACCTTGTCTTTTCTGCATTGGACATGGACAAAAGCCAGATTGTCCAGGTGGAGAACAGCTATGCGAATGCAGGTGTTGCTGTTGTGTCAAACAACTCCGCTCATCGCTGGACTGAAGATGTTCCGATGATAATGCCCGAAATAAACCATCATCACGCCAAGCTCATAGATTTCCAGAGGGAAAACCGCGGCTGGGATGGCCTGATAGCGGTAAAGCCAAACTGCTCCATACAGTCATACGTTCCTGCAATTGACACACTGATGAAATTTGGCCCAAAAGAGGCCTGCGTCACGACATTCCAGGCAATTTCCGGCGCAGGAAAAACATTTGAGAGCTGGCCCGAGATGGCAGACAACGTAATCCCTTTCATCAGGGGCGAGGAGGAAAAATCGGAAAAGGAGCCGATGAAGATATGGGGCACTATGGGCAATGGCAGGATTGAGCTCGCAACCGCACCAAGGATTTCGGCTTCCTGCATAAGGGTTCCTGTTTCAGATGGGCATCTTGCAAGCGTTTCTGTTTCATTTGACGAAAAGCCAGCACGCGAGGAAATTTTGGCTTCATGGAACCGCTACATCAACCCCCTTAAAGAGCTGGAGCTTCCGTCAGAGCCTTCAAATTTCATCAGATATATGGAACAGGATGACAGGCCCCAAACAAGGCTTGACCGAGATTTTGAGTCAGGAATGGGCGTTACAGTTGGCCGTCTTAGGGAAGATACCATATTTGACTGGAAATTTGTATCGCTGTCCCACAACACAATAAGGGGCGCTGCAGGGGGCGCAATCCTGGTTGCAGAGCTCCTGAAAGCAAAGAATTTTTTCTAAAAGCTTAAATATCATTCAAGATATGCGCGTTAAATGGTTGAAAAGATTAACGGAAAGATTGTGCTTGGCCTCATACAGGAAGTCAAGATATTTGACAACAGCACCGATAAGTCCAGGTCCTGCCTCGCAAGGGTGGACACGGGCGCCACTAAAAGTTCTATTGATGCCGCCCTGGTAAACGAGCTCCATATAGGCCCGGTGCTGGCTTCAAAGTATGTAAAATCTGCCCACGGCAGGAAAATGAGGCCCATAGTGCTCGTGGAAATAGAGATTAAGGGAACCCGCCTAAAAGAGGAATTTACTGTTGCGGACAGAACTCACATGAAATACCCCCTGCTCATTGGCCAGAACATACTCAAGGATTTTATCATAGACCCGTCAAAATGAAAGCAGCCCTGATATCGCTCAGAAGCAAGTCATCAATGTGGACAATCCTCGAGATGAGAAAGCACTTCTCCCAGGTTGATGACATAAACCTCAAGGAGATAGAGGTCAGCTTGAGCAACAAGGGCATTGAAGTCCTGTACAAGGGCAAGGAATTTTCACACTACGATTGCATCTATGCAAAAGGCTCTTTCAGGTACGCAGATGTTCTCAGGACGATTACTGAATCGCGCTTCAAGGAGAGCTATATGCCTTTGAACCCAATCTCATTCACAATCGGCCACGACAAACTGCTGACGCATATCGCGCTTAACCACGCAAAAGTGCCCATGCCTGAAACATACATTGCATCCTCGCTTGCATCCGCAAAGCACATTCTGGAAAAAATCAGCTATCCCATAATAATGAAGTTTCCCCAGGGCACGCAGGGCAGGGGAGTGATGTATGCAGACTCATTTGCGTCTGCATCCTCTATACTTGACGCCCTTTCCGCGCTAAAGCAGCCTTTTCTCATACAGGAATACGTTGAGACAGGCGGCACCGACATACGCGCCATAGTCATCGGCGACAGGATTGCATCCTCAATGAGGCGCATAGGCGCACCGCTGGAGGCAAGGGCGAATATTCACGCTGGAGGCAAGGGAGAACCGTGCGTTCTTGACTTTGAAACTTCAAGGATAGCCATTGACACCGCAAAGGCCATTGGGGCAGATGTATGCGCAGTTGACATTCTCGAGAGCACCAAAGGCCCGTTGGTGATAGAAGCCAACCTTTCTCCGGGACTCCAGGGCATAACATCAGTCACAAAGGAAAATGTTGCAGGGAAGATTGCAAAGTTCCTTGCGGAAAAGACAAAGAGGCACTTTGAGGCAGGCAGGAATGAAACAACGTCCAAGATTTTTGACGAGTTAAGTATCAGGAAGGGTTCAGGAGAGCAGCAGATTGTCTCAAACATAGATTTCAGGGCCTCAAGGATGCTTTTGCCAAAGGTAATAACCGAAATGTCGGGGTTCAACGAGAGCGACGAGTTTGTGATTCATGTTGCAAAGGGAAAGGTTTCAATAGAGAAATTCGGCTAAAACAGGAGTTTTTTCTTCAATATTATTGTCTGGCTTCTTTCGGGCCCAACAGACACCATTGCTATCGGAGTGCCGGTAAGATTCTGCAGCGCATCAAGGTAAAGCCTTGCCTCCTTTGGAAGCTCTGAAAGCTTCCTTGCATGGCTTATGTCCTCCTGCCATCCCCTGAATTCCCTGTAAACCGGCCTGCACCTCGACAGCACCTCAATGTCGAGCGGAAAATTGGCAATCCTTTTTCCGCCAGTATCATATGCAACGCACACCTTCAGTTTGTTTAGGCCAGTAAGCACGTCAAGCTTCGTAATTGCCATGCCGTCTGTCCCGTTGATTGTGTTTGCGTACCTTGCAGCAACGCAGTCAAACCATCCCGTCCTTCTCGGCCTCTTGGTTGTTGTTCCGTACTCCATGCCCTGCTTCCTAAGAACTTTTCCCTGCAAATACTCATTGCCTTTGTTTGCCCCGTCAAAATCCTGCGTAGTCAACCCTAAATCCCTATCCTCCGATTTGGTTTCATTTTCGGTGCCCAATTCAGTAGGATACGGCCCCGAGCCGACCCTCGTCGAATATGCTTTTAAAACCGCAATTATGCTGCTGATGCTCTTAGGGCTAATCCCTATCCCGGTGCATGCTCCTCCCGCAATTGGATTGGATGATGTAACATAAGGATAAGTTCCATGGTCAATGTCCAGCAGCGTGCCCTGCGCCCCTTCCAGCAGCACATTTTTTCCGTTGCTAATTGCGTTGTTAACTATAAGATATGTGTCTTTCACAAACGGCTTGAGGCGATTTGCGTATGGACTGCTGGATTTTATGAAATCCATCATCCTCAGCCCGCTTCTTGAAATTTTGGATACATAGCATGGCCCTATGCCGCGCCCGGTAGTGCCTATAGCCCTGCCCTTTTTCTCGTCCTCTTCGATGTGGGATTTCTTTATGACGTGGGCAGAGCTGCTTATGGAAAGGTTTTTTTCCGAGACCGAAAAGCCCCTCGAAGCCAATCCTTCAATCTCGCCAATCAATACCTCGGGGTCAATTACAACCCCGTTTCCGAGAACATTCATCTTGCTTCGGTGCAAAATTCCGCTTGGAATCAGGTGAAACTTGAAATTTTCCGTGCCAACAACAACCGTATGCCCCGCATTATTGCCGCCGTTGTACCTGCACACCACATCAGCATCTCCGGTAAGAATGTCCACTATCTTTCCCTTGCCTTCATCACCCCACTGGCCTCCAACTATAACTATCGTTTTCCCCATAAAAAGTCCGGGCGTCTTTCCTTATATAAATGTTTTGCAATATTTCTTTTCGATGCGTATAGAAACCTTTATATACATTATTGGGGTTTTCATAAAAGGGGTTTTCCAATGCTCGATGATATCCATGAAGAGTGCGGCATATCCGCCGTGCAGATAAAAGAGGGCAGGGGCTCTACGGAAAAGGGGCTTTTCTACATTTACAAGATTCTCCTGAACCTGCAAAACCGCGGCCAGCTGTCCGCAGGATTTACCACATTCAACAAACACAGGCCCCATCTGCTTTCAACATACAAGGATATAGGCTCCGTCAATGAGGTCTTCAAGACTTCTGACCGGTACAAAAGCCTTGACATATTCAGGAAATATGCAGGAAACAAGGGCATAGGCCACGTTCGCTACGCAACCTGCGGATTAGACGACCAGACAAGCGCCCAGCCTTTCGAAAGAATCCACGGAAGGAAATGGAAATGGTTCTCGCTTGCCTTCAACGGCCAGATAGCAAATTACTCCGAGCTGCGCCAGGTCCTTCTCGACAAGGCGGAATACCACATAGTCCAGAATGTTGACACGGAAATAATACAGCATTACCTTTCAAGGGCCCTCAACAAATCAAATAACCAGCCGGACATCAAAAACGTTTTTGGAGACCTTTCCGCGCAGTTCGACGGCTCATACAACATAGCATTCATCAACGCAATGGGCGAAGTTGCAGTCGTAAGGGACCCCAACGGCTTCAGGCCGGTAAACTACGGAAACGCTGACGGGGCAAACATGGTAGCATCCGAATCAAACGCGCTGGTAAACTGCGGGGTGGATATTTATTCGTCAAAGCCCCTGGAGCCAGGGCAGATGGCATACCTAAACGACGGAAAGGTCGAGGTGAAAAGGTACGCAAAGTGCAAGAAAAAATCCCTTTGCATGTTCGAATATGTCTACTTCTCCAACGTGTCTTCGGTTTTCGACGATGTCAGCGTTTACAGCGCACGCGTCCGCCTTGGGCAGGAGCTTGCAAAGCTTGAGACTGAAAAGATAACCCAGGAGCATGTCGTGGTTCCCGTTCCCGACACAGCAAAAGCAGCGGGAGACGCAATGGCATACGAGCTTGGAATTCCCTCCAAGGAAGGCCTTATCAGGAACCGTTTTGTGGGAAGGACATTTATCGAGGGCGTGAGCAGGCAGGACAAGATATCCAACAAGTATTCTGTATTGAGAAGGGTTCTCGAGAACAAAAAGGTCATTCTTGTGGACGACAGCCTGGTTCGGGGCTCAACCTCAAAGCAGATTGTCAGGTACATAAAGCGCGAGGGCGGCGCTAAAGAAGTCCACCTCAGGCTTTCATGCCCGCCGATAATCGGGCCCTGCTTCTACGGAATAGACATGTCCACAATAAGGGAGCTTCTTATTCCAAGATTCATGAAAAACCCGTCTGACTTCAAGGAAATCGACGCTGAGACATGCGAGGACATCGCCAAGGATCTTGGAGCAGACTCGGTGATATACCAAACCATCCCGGGCCTGATCAGGGCGCTGAAAAAACCGGAATCCGATTTATGCCTGGCGTGCCTGAACACAAAATACCCGACTCCATACGGCAACAAGCTCTACCAGCAGGCGCTTGCCGATTTCAAGTCGGGAAAGAAATCGGGAAGGACTTACGAGTGCGTTAGGTAAAATTAACATATTTTTTTCTCGTCGGAGATTCCAAAACTCAAATCACAGCGGTTGGTTAAGTGCCCCTCACACGCGCCCAAAACAGCTGAAAAATGAAAACATTTAAATATAGAATAATAAATGCACCCCCAAGAAAATATGTTCCATAAAAATGTACAGAAGTGTTGTTGTCAATAACAAGTTGATGATGAAAGAAATTCTGAGCGGTCTTTAATCTGAAGAAAAATGAAGAATCTAAAAAAATATTCTGATGGGCAGATAAGCCTGCAGAGGGTTTACCAGAACGCCCTGATGGGCAACAGGATCCCGAAAGATTACTTTGTGACAAAAGGCAAGGGCGAGAGCGACATTACAATTCACGCAGGCTCATACCACCTTGCCCTGAAAAACGCTGGAATCGAGATGTGCAACATCATGGGATATTCTTCAATCCTGCCGGGAATAGCAACCGAGATTGAGAAGCCTGAATTGGTGCACGGCTCGGTCATGGAAACCATAACTGCTGTTGCGAATTCAAAGAAAGGGCATAGGGCCACTGCAGGAATAATGTACGGCTGGCTTTACGACAAAAGAACCAGGGAGAGGTATGGTGGATTGGTGTGCGAGTACAACGGGGACTTAAGCGAGGAAGAAGCATCAGCCCAGCTAAAGCTGAGCCTGAACGAGTTATACACCAACGGCTACTCCGGCCAGTTCGAGTTGGATGACATACAATTAATTTTGCAGAGCTTTGTGCCCAAAAAGAATTTTGGTACTGCCCTGGTGGCATTGTGCTTTACAAGCTATGTATATCCCATAATCAAGGATATCTGATGCTATGAACCGCTTTGGGGGTTTTAGCGAAGTTTATGATAAATCTAAGATAGTTGTTGTTCCAGTGCCTTACGACGCCACAAGCACCTGGATTAAAGGGGCTGACAAGGGGCCTGATGCCATAATCGACGCATCTCCCAACCTTGAGTTTTACGACATTGAGACCGGCTCCGAGGTGTACAAGCAGGGGATTTTTACCGACAACCCCGTTCTCGAGAAAAAAAGCCCCGAAAAAATGATAGATGCGGTGGAGCACTGCGTTGAACTCCATCTTAAAAAGGGGAAATTCTGCGCACTGCTTGGCGGGGAGCATTCCGTCAGCATAGGCTCCGTCAGGGCCCACAGGAAAAAATTCAGTAATTTATCCGTGCTTCAGCTGGACGCCCACTCGGACTTAAGGGAAGAATACAACGGCTCAAGGTTCAATCACGCATGCGTCATGGCAAGGGTGAAGGAAATCTGCCCAATTGTGCAGGTTGGAATAAGGAGCATGGACAGCTCTGAACTGGGAAACATGGACAAAAAGAACGTTTTTTTTGCAAAAGACATTGTCGGCAGCGGAAAATGGATTGACAGGGTCATTGGAAGGCTGACGCAGAATGTGTATGTCACGATTGATGTTGATGTCTTCGACTCCGGAATCATGCCGTCAACGGGCACTCCCGAGCCAGGAGGCCTTTCGTGGTATGATGTAACATCATTGCTAAAAAAAGTCAGCGGGAAGAAAAACATAGTTGGATTTGATGTCGTGGAACTGTGCCCGTCCGGCAACAGGGCGCCTGATTTTTTGGCTGCCAAGCTGGTTTATCAGCTGTTGAGCTACAAGTTCGGAGGATAAAATGGGAAGGGTATTAATTATCGGTGCCGGCGGTGTTGGGGCCGTTGTGACGCACAAGTGCGCCCAGGTTCCCGGGGTTTTTTCGGAGATATGCCTTGCAAGCAGGACGCTTGAAAAGTGCGAGAGGATAAGGAAGGAAGTAAGGGAAATAGAGGGCGTTGACATTGGCATAGAGAAAGTCGACGCTGACAGTGTGCCCCAGGTTGTGGCCCTGCTGAGAAAATTCAGGCCGGATATTGTGATTAATGTCGCTTTGCCCTACCAGGATTTGACAATAATGGATGCCTGCCTTGAAACCGGAATCAACTACCTCGATACTGCAAATTACGAGCCTCCGGACGTGGCCAAGTTTGAGTACAAGTGGCAATGGGCATACCATGAAAAATTCAGGAAAAAGGGCATTATGGCTGTTCTTGGATGCGGTTTTGACCCCGGCGTTTCAAATATTTTCTGCGCGTATGCCCAAAAGCACCTGTTTGACACCATAAAGACCATAGACATACTCGACTGCAATGCAGGAAACCACGGGCATGCCTTTGCGACCAACTTCAACCCCGAGATTAACATACGCGAAGTAACCCAGGTTGTAAGGCATTGGGAGCATGGAAAGTGGATTGAAACACCGCCCATTATAGAGCCAAAAAGCGTTCATTTCAGCTTTAACTATCCCGTTGCCGGGCCTAAGGAGAGCTATCTCCTGTACCATGAGGAACTTGAGTCCTTGGTAAAGAACATAAGGGGCCTTGAGAGAATCAGGTTCTGGATGACATTTTCCGAGAATTATCTCACCCACCTGAGAGTTATGCAGAACATAGGCATTACAAGGATTGACGAGGTCGAGTATGACGGCAAAAAGATTGTCCCCATAAAATTCCTGAAGGCCCTTCTGCCGGACCCTGCATCACTGGCGACCAACTATACCGGAAAAACGGTCATTGGGAACATTTTTGATGGCTTAAAGGACGGAAAGAGAAAGCAGGTATACATTTATAACATATGCGACCATGCAGAATGCTACAAGGAGATAAGGGCCCAGGCAATATCCTACACAACCGGAGTTCCTGCCATGATTGGGGCCATGATGGTGCTCAAGGGGGTATGGAAAGGCAATGGTGTGTTTAATGTGGAGCAGCTTGACCCCGACGCGTTTATGGAGGCATTGAACAGGTACGGATTACCATGGTTGCAGAAAGATTTTCATGGCTCAGTAGGATAAAGACGCCAAGCTATGTTATTGACGCTGATTTGCTAGAAAGAAATCTGAAGATACTCAGGGATGTTAAGCAAAAAACCGGATGCAGTATGCTTCTCGCGCTTAAGTCCTTCGCCGCTTACCGCACCTTCCCGTTAATCAGGAAATATTTGGATGGTGTCTGCGCCTCCGGACCGTGGGAAGCGAGATTGGGGTATGAGGAGTTCGGCAAAGAAGTGCACGTATATGCCCCTGCTTTTTCCAAAGAGGACATGCAGGAAGTGCTGAAATACGCAGACCACATAGTTTTTAATTCCTTCAGCCAATGGAAAAAATATCGCGGCATGGCGCAAAAAAAGAAGTGCGGCATCAGGATAAACCCGGAATACTCTGAAGTCAAGGTTCAGCTGTACAATCCGTGCGCCAAAAATTCAAGATTGGGCGTTACTGCCGGCAAAATGGAGGATGTTTCGGGAATATCCGGCCTGCATTTCCATGCACTGTGCGAGCAGAACTCTGATGTGCTGAAAAGGCTGCTCGAACATGTCGAGAAGAATTTCGGCCCTTATTTGCGCAAAGCCGAATGGGTGAATTTCGGCGGCGGCCACCATATAACAAGGGACGGCTATGACCGTGATTTGCTGTGCAGCCTTATCAATTCCTTCAGGAAAAAGTACGGTGTTGAAGTTTACCTTGAGCCGGGAGAGGCTGTTGCGCTTAACGCAGGATATCTTGTTGCTTCCGTGCTTGATATAGTTGACAACGGCATGAAGATTGCAATACTTGACACATCCGCAGAAAACCACATGCCCGATGTTCTGGCAATGCCCTACAGGCCAGATATTATTGGCGCAGGAAAGCCTGGGGAGAAGAAATTCACTTACCGCCTTGGAGGACTTACGTGCCTTGCAGGAGATGTCATAGGCGATTATTCCTTTGACACGCCGTTAAAGGCCGGCTCAAAGCTTGTTTTTCTGGACATGGCCCATTACAGCATGGTGAAAAACACCACATTTAACGGCATTAAGCTGCCCTCCATAGCAATTATAAAAAAAGGAAAAATCGTGCATTGCACAAAATTCGGCTATAAGGAGTACAGGGCACGGCAATCTTAAGCGCACTGAATATTCTGGATTGTGGATTCTACTCACTCATACTCAATCGTTGCAGGCGGCTTCTGCGAGATGTCATAGAAAACCCTGTTTACACCTTTAACCTCGCTTATTATCCTGTTTGAAATCCTCTCGAGCACTTCATCTGGAATCCTTGCCCAGTCTGCCGTCATTGCGTCCCTGCTTGTAACTGCCCTCAGCACAATAATGTAATCATAAGTTCTGGAATCTCCCATAACACCTACAGTCCTCACGGGCACCAGAGCAGCAAATGCCTGCCAGATTTTGCCGTACATCTTTGACTTTTTCAGCTCCTCTATGAAAATGTAATCTGCCTCCCTCACCATCCCTATCCTGTCAGGTGTCACCTCGCCAAGAATCCTTATGGCAAGCCCCGGGCCCGGAAATGGATGCCTGTAAAGAATCTCATTGGGTATGCCAAGCGACTTGCCAAGCACCCTTACCTCATCCTTGTACAGCTCTTTTAGGGGCTCAATTACCTTAAGCTTCATCTTTTCGGGCAGTGAAACGTTGTGATGGCTTTTTATCTTGCTTGCCTGCCCGCCCGGCTGCGCCGATTCAATCCTGTCAGGATAAATTGTGCCCTGTCCAAGAAACTTTATCGCGGGAAATTTGTCTTCAATCTCCCTTGCCTTTGCATCAAACACCTCGATGAATGTTTTTCCTATAATGTCCCTTTTCTTCTCGGGGTCTGTTACGCCCTTAAGCCTGCCTAGGAATTTATCAGACGCATCAACAAAGAATAAATGCTTCAGCCTGAACCTGCCGTAAATCCCTTTCACGTCCTCAAGCTCGTTTTTCCTTATCAGCCCATGGTCCACGAATATGCAGAAGAGCCTGTCTCCAATGGCCTTGTGGAAAAGCACGCTTGCAACCGTGGAATCAACCCCCCCTGAAGTTGCCATGAGCACTGAGCCGCTGCCAACCTCTTTCTTAATCTCGGCTATAAGATTCCTGTCCAGGTTTTTGACATTCCAATCCTTCCCTGCACCGCATATTGAAATTGCGAAATTCTCAAGTATCTCCATTCCGTGCGTGGTGTGGCTTACCTCCGGATGAAACTGCACCCCGTACAATTTTAAAGCGGCGTTTTCAAAGGCAGCAAATTTGCAGTTTGCGGTTGAGCCCAAAATCCTGAACTCCTTCGGAAGGGATATCACAGAATCGCCATGCGAAGCCCACACCTGCTCTTTTTTCTTTAAGCCCTTTAGCAGTTTCCCGGTTTCTTTTACGGCAAGAATGTTCTTCCCGTACTCGCGCCTCTTCTGCTTTACAACGCCCTTGGACATTTTTGCAATGAGCTGAAGGCCGTAGCATATTCCGAGCACCGGCACTCCAAGATTCAGCATGTTCCTGTCGCACATCGGCGCATTCTGCTCGTAAACGGACGATGGCCCTCCCGAGAATATTATGCCCTGCGGTCTTCTTCTCCTAACCTCATCCGGTGATGCGCTAAAGGGCAATATCTCAGCGCTAACCCCCAGCTCCCTTATCCTCCTGCAGATTAGGTGGCAGTATTGTCCCCCAAAATTTAGAACGATTATCATGTGCAAAGAGTATGGAGTTTTTCCATATCAATTCCCTTCCTGATTTCCATTGCAATCCTCTCGCCATAGCTTATCGGCTCGAGGTGAAGATACGCAGAGTAAGGGGTGAACATCGTTCCCGGGCTTCCAGGAATTCTCATCGAAACATCGAATATCACAATCTCCTCTCTACCTTCTTCCGCTGCAATTGCCCCCTGAAGCGCAAAAGGCCCCATTATTCCCGGCGGGTTTGTCTTCTTAACTGCAGCAACAAATCTCTCGCCTGCCTCAAATGCCTTCTCGAGCAAAGATTCCTTTATGGTGACCGCACAGTGCCCTGTCTCTATAATCTTGGGCGTTATATACTTCAGGACTTCAATCTGCTCTGCCGCAGGAATCCTAAGTATGCCGTCAAGATTCGTCTGCCTCCTTGTGTCAGTCCCCATAAGCTCAAGCTCCCCTGTAAGATTCGAATAGAAGAAATTGAAGTTAACCTGCGCGCCAAGCACATACTCCTCGATTATTGCCTTTTTCAGCCCCTTTTCATCAATAACCCTTTTCTGCAGAAGCTCCTTTGATTTCCTGACGTAGTCATCATAAGAGTTCGCAAAGAAAAACGCCCGTTCGTATCCCCTGGCAGTCTCGCTTGCCTTTACCAGAACAAGCCTGTCAATGTCTCTTGGGCTTGAAAACACCTTCGGAGTCCTTATGCCTGCTTTCCTCAATATGTAATACTGGTTTTTTGGGACATCGCGCTCCTCGAACTTCACCAGTTCCCTTGAGCCGTAGATTGGAACAAGAAACTTGTCCTCTATGTCCCTGAAATTGAAATAAACCCAGAAATACCTGCTGTGTATGAATATGGTGTTTTTCTCCCTGAGCTTTTGCTGGACATCCCTGCTTAAAAGGTCGGAGAATTTATCAAGGATTATTGTTTCATCGACAACACCCAGGTCATCCCTTGACCTGAAGTATTTTGCATAAGTCTTTTCCCTGCCCTTCTGGCACACAACCAATGTCCTGAAGCCGTGCTTCTTTGCGCCCCTGCACACGTCCAATGCCGAATGGCCCCCAAGAACGCCTATTGTTATGCTGCCGGTATCATATCCTTCCAATACCTTCTCAATCATCTTTGGGGTTATCATGGTTGTGCAATATTTTTTTCAGCTGGTTTTTCTTTATCGCATTCTTAATTTCCCTTGCTATCCTGCGCCCTGTTGACATCGGCTCATGATAGCGAAGCCACGAATAAGGGCTTCCCTGAACATACGGGTTTGTTCCTGCAACTATCCTTGCGGATATTTCAAAAACGTAAATCTCCACATCCGGCTTTATAATCATTTCCAGGCTGAACGGCCCGAACAATCCGGGAGGGGCAAATTTCTTGCTCTCCTCAACAACGTTCCTTCCAATCCTGAACAGTTCCGGAAGTATCGACTCCCTTACAACCAGGGGCATGTTGCCTATTATCACATAAGAAGGGTCAACCTTCTTCAGCACAAGCTGGTCCCTTGCTGAAATCCTGCCAAGGCTGTCAACATTGCTCTCGTACCTTTTGTCAAAGCTCATTATCTCAAGCTCATCGGTAATCGGGGAGTAAAAGTAATGCGCGTACACCGGCACACCGACGATGTATTCCTGTATGACGTAATTGTGGCCCTTCGGATAATCCTTTATTTTTCTTTTGAAATCATCAGGGTCTTTTGCGATGAAATATCCAAACCCCCCTCGGGCGCCATGGAACTTCACTATTACCGGCCTGTCGATTCTCCTGTAATCGGAAAACACCTTCGGCACATTTATTCCTGAATTCTTGAGCCACACCCTTTGGAGATTCCTGTCAGCCTCAAACTTCAGGATTTTCTTGTTGCCGAAATATGGAATCCTGAGCTTCTGCACCCTTTCATGGCCCATGTATGCAATGAACGAGGCATGCGGAATAAGAATGGCATTCTCCCTGAGGAGTTTGTCCTGGCACTTTTCAAAATCATCGTAGCTGTCGACGGATATTATCTCATCAGCCACCTTGAACGACCTGTACGGCTCTTCAGTGCCCCGGATGCATATGGCAATAGTCCCAAATCCTTCATCTTTTGCGCCCTTCAGTATCTGCAGCGCAGAATGAGACCCTATTGTCGCTATCTTGTAATTTCGCGCCATAGGAAAGGCTATGAGTTTTTATTTAAATAACTTTCGGAAAAAAAGCGGGGTGTGGCCTGTTGCGTGAAAAAGCAAAATTCGCATAAATTTTTAAACCAGATTGCATTTTGCCGGTGCATGTTGCTTACAAAGCCATCAGAGCCTCCAAACGGTACAAGGCATGCGCTGAAAAAGCTGGCTGATTACGAAAGCATAAACGAAGCTACGCCTAACCTCCTGCGCAGCATTGCACGGGAAATGGAAACTCTTGGCCGTGCAACCGTGCTTGCAGCGTGGATGCGCGGGGAAAACTCATCCAGAAGAATAATTTACAGCATTGAAGACACTGCAAAAGCTTACGACACTTACATTGCCCACAGTAAAAAGCCTGAATCTCACAATCCCGTGCTCGCCCATCTTTACCTGCTCTGACTCAACATGAACATCCTCCTGATAGGCAACGGCGCAAGGGAACATGCAATTGCGGAAGCCCTTTCAAGAAGCAGGCATAAGCCAAATCTGTTTTCTTTCATGAAGTCAAACAATCCCGGCATTGCGGGGCTTTCTTCAGGAATAAAAATCGGAAATTACCATGACCTTGAAGGCATGGGGGAATTTGCAAAATCCTCAAAAGCAGAGTTTGCTTTCATCGGTCCTGAAGAGCCGCTAAGCAACGGTGTGGCTGATTTTCTTGAAGATGCGGGAATTCCGTGCATAGGCCCAAGAAAGAGCCTTGCCGCGCTTGAGACATCAAAATCCTTCACCCGAAGCTTGATGCAGAAATACGGCATTAAAGGCAACCCTGAATTCAGAGTATTCACAAAGAAAAAGGGTATAATGGAATTCATGAAGGGCATTGATATGGTTGTTGTCAAGCCAGATGGCCTTACCGGCGGCAAGGGCGTAAAAGTGCAGGGCGACCATTTCACAACAAAGGAAGAAGCATATGCGTACTGCACTGAGGTGCTTAAGACGCACCCTGCAGTCATAGTTGAAGAGAAGCTTGACGGCGAGGAGTTTTCGCTTCAATGCCTTACCGACGGCTTTACAGTAATTGCCACCCCTCCGGTGCAGGACCACAAGCGAGCGTTTGCTGACGACCAGGGCCCCAATACCGGCGGAATGGGCTCATATTCATGCGAAAATCATCTTCTGCCGTTCCTGAAAAAAGAGGATGTGGAAGAAGGCCTTGAAATAACAAGAAAGGTATGCGAGGCGCTGAGGAAAGAGTTTAAAACGCCCTACAGGGGAGTTATGTACGGCGGATTTATGGTTACAGGAAAAGGTGTAAGGCTTATTGAGTACAACGCGCGCTTCGGAGACCCTGAAACCATGAACGTGCTCCCCATACTGAAGACCGATTTTGTGGACATATGCATTGCAATTATAAACAGAAAACTCCATGAGATTAAGGTTGAGTTTGACCGTAAGGCAACAGTATGCAAGTATGCAGTTCCCGAAGGATACCCCAATAATCCCCGGAAGAACGAAAAGATTGATATTTCAAAAGTTCCGAAAAATGCCAGGCTTTATTACGCCTCAGTTGACAGGCGCGATGACGGCTTGTATACCGGCTCGTCGCGCTCAATCGGCATAGTGGGCATTTCATCTTCCCTTGAAGCAGCGGAGAAGATTGCTGAAAATGCTGTCTGCTTGATAAAAGGCCCTTTGTTCCACCGAAATGACATAGGCACTGAAAAATTAATCCGAAAAAGGGTCGAGCACATTAACAGACTGAGAAAATGAAAAACACCCTGAGGGAAAGGCTTCGCATCAGGAGAAGCTCCCAAAGCACCGCGCAAATTCTGGAAAAGAGCAGGAAAATAAAAAGGACAGTATTAAAAGAATGCAGGAAGGCGCGCAATGTGATGGTTTATGCATCCTTTGACGGTGAAGTATTTACGCAGGACATAATAACGGAGCTTTTTGCAATGGGCAGGAATGTCTTGGTTCCCAAGGTAAGGCATCATTCAATTATTCCTGTAAGGATAAAAAGCCTGAGCGAATTGAGGCCGGGCATGTATTGCATTCCGGAGCCCAAAGGCAGCAGGCCATTTCCGCTCAGTGATATAGACCTTGTAATTGTTCCGGGAATAGGATTTGACGCCTATGGCCACCGCATAGGGTTTGGTGCCGGCCTTTACGACAGGTTTCTGCCAAAGGTGAGGTGCAAAAAGATAGGGGTTGCATTTGAATTCCAGATTCTTAAGAAGATTCCGGCTGCATCACACGACATTCCCGTTGACATGGTTGTCACGGAGAAAAGGGTGCTCAGATTCGACAGAAAAGTATATAAATAATGGGGTGAGTTTTGCATTGGGTGGTTTAATGGACATGATGCGCGACATACTGGAAAGCGACCCTGAGATTGCAGCCCTTATGGAAAAGGAGCTGGGCAGAATCCGCGATGGCGTTGAGCTCATACCATCCGAGAATTTTGTATCCAAGGCTGTTTTGCAGGCAATGGGCTCCGTCTTCACCAACAAGTATTCTGAAGGTTACCCAAGAAAAAGGTATTACGGCGGCCAGGAGTTTGTTGACTCCATGGAAGAGCTTGCAATCGAGCGGGCAAAGAAGCTTTTTGGCTGTGAGCATGTTAATGTCCAGCCCTATTCGGGAAGCCCCGCAAACATGGCAGTCTTCTTTTCTCTTCTTGAAGTTGGAGATTCCTACATGGGCCTTGACCTCAATGCCGGAGGCCACTTAACCCATGGAAGCCCTGTCAACTTCTCAGGCAAACTCTTCCGCATCAATCCTTACACGGTAGACAGGAAAACTCATCTTCTCGACATGGAAGAAATAAGGAAGCAGGCGCTTGCCATTAAGCCCAGGATGATTCTCACCGGCCTAACCGCATATCCGAGAAAGATTGACTTTAAGGCCTTCCAGGAGATTTGCGATGAAGTTGAGGCGTACCACTTCTCGGACATTTCCCATATTTCAGGATTGTGCGCAACTGGCGTCCATGAAAGCCCTGTGAAGTATGCTGATGTTGTCACCACAACGACCCACAAGACTCTTCGCGGACCGCGGGGCGCAATAATAATGTGCAAGAAAGCGGATAGGTACCAGAAAAAATACCACCCTGAAAGCAAAAAGGATTTGGCAGGATTGATTGATTTCAACGTCTTTCCGGGCATTCAGGGCGGCCCCCATGACCATGTTAATGCCGCAAAGGCGGTTGCATTCCAGGAAGCTTTAAAGCCCGACTTCAAAATATATGCTAAGCAGATTGTAAAGAATGCCAAGGCCATGGCAGACGAATTAATGTCGCGCGGCATAAAGCTCGTTACTGACGGAACTGACAATCACCTCATGGTTATTGACCTTTCCGCAAAAAACCTTACTGGAAAGGGAAAGGAAATTCAGGCTGCCCTCGACCAGGCAAACATCCACGCAAACAAGAACACAATTCCATTCGAGCCCGGAAGCCCCTTTAACCCATCCGGAATAAGGCTGGGAACTCCTGCAGTTACCACCCGCAACATGAAGGAAAATGATATGAAGGAAATTGCAAGGGGCATCGCCACTGTAATTGACAATTATAATGACTCCAAAAAGATTGAAAAGGTAAAGGCAGACATACTTGAGCTCTGCAGCAACTTTCCCCTTTATCCCGGGATGGACATGCTAAAATGAAGGCAAAAATAATCGACGGAAAGATGGCTGCTGAAGCCATACGCAACCAAGTCAGGGAAAAGGCATCTTCAATGAAAGTAAAGCCCGGACTGGCAGTTATAATTGTTGGAAATGACCCTGCATCAAAGATTTATGTCAGGAAAAAGGAGCAGGCATGCAGGGAAGTTGGCTTTCATTCTGTTGTGGTAGAATTGCCGGAAGATGTATCCGAGCTCAAACTCCTGCAGCAGATAGACTCATTGAACCAGGACCGGAAGATACACGGAATTTTGGTTCAGCTTCCCCTTCCGGGGCATATTGACGAGCGCCTTGTGATTGACGCAATACTTCCTACAAAGGATGTTGATGGATTTACCCCCATAAACATGGGCAATCTTGTTGTTGGAGATAACCGTCTTGTTCCTTCAACCCCGCGGGGCATTATAAAGCTCATAGAATCCACCGGCATAAAGATTTCCGGCAAGCACGCAGTCGTGGTTGGCAGGTCAAACATCGTGGGAAAGCCGGTTTCTCTGCTTCTCCAGCAGCACGGCGCAACTGTGACAATGTGCCATTCCCGCTCCTCGCCGCTTGAATCCTACACAAAACAGGCGGATATTTTGATTTCTGCCGTTGGAAAGCCAAAGCTCATAAAAGGCGACATGGTAAAAAAGGGTGCCATAGTGATAGACGTGGGAACCACAAAGGTCGGCAGCTCTATTGTTGGCGACGTGGACTTTGACTCCGCATCGGATGTTGCATCATTCATAACCCCTGTTCCGGGAGGTGTTGGTCCCATGACGATTGCCTGCCTTCTTGAGAATACACTCCAGGCAGCTCAGTCTTTTGGAAAAAATTTATAAAGGGCTGCCCATTCGGACGTCTGCGCGAAAATGATAAAACTCGGAATTCTTGCATCCACAAACGCAACTGACATGCAGGCCATAATTGACGAAATAGAGGATGGGGAGCTGGACGCGGAAATCTCGGTCGTCATAGTAAGCAAGGAAAAATGCGGTGCAGTTGAGCGCGCAAGGCTGCACAACATCCCGGCTGTTTTCATAAGCTCCAAGGGCAAAAAGCCCGAGGATTGTGATGCGGAAATTGACAAAGTTCTTAATGAAAAGTCAGTGGAGCTTGTCCTTCTAATAGGGTACATGAAAATAATATCCCCGTGGCTCGTGAGGCGGTGGAGGAACAGGATGGTGAACATACACCCCTCGCTTCTTCCAAAATACGCCGGCGGTATGGATTTGGATGTCCACCAGGCGGTCATTGATGCCCACGAGGAGGTTACGGGAGCTACTCTGCACTTTGTCGGCGAAGAGGTTGACGCGGGCCCAATCATACTCCAGAAAGAGGTCGAAATTGACGAGGATGACGATGCATCCACATTAAAGAAGAGGGTGCAGTCAGCAGAGCAGGAAATTATTCTAAGGGCAATACGCCTCTTCAGCGGGGGAAAGATACATGTTGATGGAAATGAGGTAAAAATTGATGATTAAGATAAAAAGGGCCTTGCTTTCCGTGCACGAAAAGGAAGGCATAGTCCGGCTTGCAAGGGTGCTTGAAAAACACTCCATCGAGATTCTGTCATCCGGGGGCACCGCAAAGCTTCTGAGGGACAACAAGGTGAAGGTGCAGGAGATTTCAGATTACACCCAATCTCCCGAGATGATGCACGGCAGGGTAAAGACGCTTCATCCAAGGATATTTGGCGGGATTCTGGCAAGGCGTGATGCAGACAAAGGCGAAATGAAGAAAAACGGCATTCTGCCGATAGACCTCGTGGTTGTCAATTTGTACCCCTTCGAGCAGGTATCTGTAAATGACAAGGTAACCCTGCAGGAGGCAGTTGACAACATAGACATAGGCGGTCCGTCTTTGATTAGGGCTGCTGCAAAAAACCATGAGTTTGTTGCTGTTGTGGTAGCACCTTCAGATTATGAAATGCTGGAAAAGGAGCTTGATGAAAACAAAGGCTCAGTGGGAAAGGAGCTCAGCAGAAATCTTGCAGTCAGGGCGTTCTCGCTTACCGCCCATTATGATGCGCTGATAAACGAATTTTTCAGTCAGAAATTCGGGATTGAGGGGCATCCTGAAATACTGAACCTCACATACAGCAAGATGTTTGACCTCCGCTACGGGGAAAACCCCCACCAGACAGGAGCAGTTTACCGCGAGCTGAAAAAAAGGGAATCTTCCGTGTGCTTTTCAAAACAGCTTCACGGAAAGCAGCTTTCGTTCAACAACATCCTTGATGTCAACGAGGCATTGGAGCTTGTAAAGGAGTTCGAAGAGCCTGCAGTTGCCGTCATAAAGCACACCAACCCAAGCGGGGTTGCTTCATCATCCTCCATAAAAGAGGCGTTTGAAAGGGCCTATGGTGCTGATTCATTGTCTGCATTTGGGGGCATAATTGCGCTTAACAGGCCTTGCACCATGGAGCTTGCAGAGCCCATCTCAAGAATATTTGTCGAGGTGGTGATTGCCCCGAAATTTAACAATGATGCCCTTAAGCTTCTGATGGAAAAGAAGAACATAAGGCTCCTTGAGTCAGGGGATATGTCAAAATCCGACGAAGGTATTGACGTGCGCACCGTTTCCGGCGGCCTTCTCGTGCAGTCGCGTAATTGCCCAAAAATAAGTCCAAAAGACCTCAAGGTTGTGACAAGGAGAAAACCTTCCAAGGAAGAGATTGCAGACATGCTCTTCTCATGGAAGGTCAACAGGCACGTTAAGTCAAATGCAATTGTCCTGGCAAAGGGAAATGCAACTGTGGGAATAGGCGCAGGCCAGATGTCGAGGGTTGATGCCGTTAAGATTGCAAGGGAAAAGTCAAAGGGAAAGTGCAATGGCTCTGTTATGTGCTCGGACGCGTTCTTTCCCTTCCGCGACGGAATTGACGAGGCTGCGCTTGGAGGCGTTACCGCGATAATACAGCCCGGCGGCTCCATAAAGGACGAGGAAGTCATTAAGGCAGCCGATGAGCACAACATGGCCATGGTTTTTACGGGAATAAGGCTTTTCAAGCATTAGTTTTTTAAAGGGAATTTTAAACTCATTCTTCGAAGCCCCGTAGTGTAGCGGCCAATCATTCAGCCCTCTGGAGGCTGAGACGGCAGTTCGAATGTAAGGGTTGCACCCGATACACCCCCGCAGTCAAGTGGCATCTGCGATGCCACGAACTTTGGGAAGGTAAATGCAATCCTAGCACGAAAGTCTGCCCGGGGCTATTCTGTATTACCTGTGGTAGCCCTAAAATCAAACAACAAAAACCGGAAGATATTTAAACTAACAGTTTATATATATCAACTGTGAGTATAAATGAAAGACATAACCAGCAATGAAATGCTTTTCGTATTGAATGTGTTTAAGAGCCCCGAAAAAGAGTACAATGCCAGCAGTATGGCAAAATACCTGGGAATTAGCCCCATGGGCGCCCTTAAGATAGCCAGAAGGCTGGAGGAAGAGCACATACTAAAATCCAGGCAGGTAGGAAAAGCAAGGATATACCAAATAGACATGGACAATGAGTATGCGAAAGAGTATGTTAAATTCCTGCTAAGAAGGGAAGCAGAGCAATCTCCGGCTTATGTCAAAGTGTGGATTAAAGAGCTAAGGAAAATAAAAAATGCCGATGTGGCAGTATTATTCGGCTCTGTTTTGAGAAAAAAAGATGCTAATGACATCGACGTATTATTGGTAACCGGACAAAAAAAGTTTTCAGGGCTAAGGAAAGAAGTGGAAAACATCAATCTTATAAATATCAGCAAACTGCATCCCATGTACCAGGCAAAGAACGACGTTAAAACAAACATAAAGAAAGGGGATAAAGCCCTGTTAAGCGCCATAAAAGGGGTTGTTGCTTTTGGGGAGGATGAACTAACCAACTTAATTGAAAAATGAGCCACGCAAAGAACAAAGTTGAATGGTGCCTAAAAAAAGCTGAGAGGGAATTGGAAGGCTCTGATACCCACAGGGGATTGGTAAAAACAGAGCCTGACAAAAAAAAAGCTGCAGAGCACGTCAGCAAAGCAGATCATTACCTTAGCGCAACAATCTATCTTAAAAAGGGAAATTTTTCCGATGTAAGCGCCAGTACTGTTTTTTACGCCATGTATCAATGCTTATTGGCAATTGCTGCCAAGTTTGGCTATGAGTCTAGAAATCAGGAGTGTACCTTTGCATTGATTAACAGCTTAATCGGGGATGGAAAAATAGACTTTGATAAAAATCTGCTGGGGAAAATATCCTCATTTGAAACTGAACCAAAAGAACAGACAACAGTGGAAGTAAGGGAGCAATACCAATACGGAACCAGCCTAACCCTGGAAGATGATATTTATAACGAACAGCTTGAATTGGCTAAAAAAGTCATTGCTAAAACAAAGTTGACAGTGGAGGAATGAAGTTCGAATCTGCCCGGGGCTATTTATGCAAAAACTCATTTATCAAGGCGCGGAAGCAAAAATATACAGGGACGGTAATAAAATAATAAAGGAGAGAATACAAAAGGATTACAGGATTCCCGAAATTGATTCAGTTCTCCGCAAATTTCGCACAAAAAGGGAAGAAAAGGTTTACAGGGTTCTTGAAAAGATAGGGTTTCCGGCGCCCAGGGTTGCTGAGTGCGATTCCGAAAAGAGGCTTGTGATTGATTTCATTGAAGGCAGCCTTGTCCGCGATGTTCTTGAAAGAAAGGATTATGTTATGCTCTCAGGGGAGATTGGAAGGAAGATTGCAGTGCTCCACAACAGAGGCATAATACACGGCGATTTGACAACATCAAACATGGTTCTTGCAGGCGAAATTTATTTTATCGATTTCGGGCTTTCTTTCTTTTCTTCCAAGGTTGAAGACAGGGCAACTGACCTGCATCTGCTTAAAGAGGCGTTTGAATCCACGCATACCTTAATCTGGGAGGAATGCTTCAATGCCGCGCTTGAATCATACGAAGAATCTGCGGAAAAAGGAAAGGAAACCGTAGAAAGGCTGAAAAAAGTTGAAAAAAGGGGAAGAAATAAAGGAAAATAAGCTACATCATCCCCTGCATGTCCGGAGGCATTTGCGGCATCTGCCTGTCCTTTGAAGTTCCTCCGGCAATTACATCATCTATGCGCAGTATCATGACTGCAACTTCCGCAGCGGAGCTTACCGCCTGTGTTTTTATCTTCAGCGGTTCAATTACCCCTTCTCTCCACGCATCCATGACCTTTCCTGAAAATACGTCAACACCTGCCCATTTATTGCCCTTGTCATGCGCGGATTTAAGCCCGGTGATTATCTCTATGGGGTCTAAGCCTGAGTTTTCCGCAAGCGTTCTTGGGATTACCTCAATTGCCTCCGCAAAAGCCTGCACCGCAAGCTGCTCCCTTCCCGACAATGAATCGGCAAACTTTCTCAATCCACGGGCCAGCTCCATCTCCGGCGCCCCTGCGCCCCCGACAATCTTGCCGGTTCTCAGCGCAGCAGACAAATCTCCAACCGCATCGTCCAATGCCCTTTTTACTTCATCAACGACATGCTCGGTTCCTCCCCTTATTAAAATTGTGACTGCCTTCGGAAGCCTGCATTCCCTGACGTAGGTCATCTCCTCGTCTCCTACTTTTACTTCCTCAACTATTCCTGCGCTTCCCAGGTCGGAATCTGAAAGGTCGTCTATGCTTGTAACTATCCTTGCGCCTGTCGCGCGCTCCAGGGCTTCCATGTCTGTTTTCTTGACACGCCTCGCAACATAGATTCCCTTCTTCGCAAAGAAGTGCTGGGCGAGGTCATCAACCCCTTTCTGGCAGAATACCACATTTGCTCCTGACTTTGCTATCTTTTCCACCATTGTCCTTATCATTCTCTCTTCCTGGTCCAAAAATTCCTGCAGCTTTGAAGGGTCTGTTATCTGTATCTTTGCGTCAGTTTCCGTGTTCCTTATTTCAACTGCGGAATCTATTAAAGCGATTTTTGCGTTTTTGATTATCCTGGGCATTCCTGAATGAACCCTCTCCTTGTCAAGAACTATTCCCTCGACAAGCTCGGTATCTTCAACCGACCCTCCGACTTTCTTCTCCAGCTTTATGTTCTCGCTGTCAATCATGGTCTTTCCGTTTACCTTTTCCATTACCATCTTTACTGCCTTTACGCAGATTTCGCTCAGCTTTTCCTTTGACGCTTCCGCGCCCTTGCCGGTCATTGACGTCATTGCAATGTTTTTCAGCAGCGCTCCATCATTCTCGCCTATGTTTTCCGCAATCTCGTTAAGAATTAACTGCGATTTTTCCGCTGCAACCCTGTAACCCCGGGCAATTACAGTCGGGTGGATGTTCTTTTCCAGCAAATCTTCAGCATTCTTCAGAAGCTCGCCTGCAATTACAACAGCAGTCGTTGTTCCGTCCCCCACTTCATCTTCCTGCGTCTTTGCAACTTCCACAATCATCTTTGCGGCCGGGTGCTCAATCTGCATTTCCTCAAGTATTGTTACTCCGTCATTGGTTACTGTAATGTCCCCCAAAGAGTCAACAATCATCTTGTCCATTCCCTTCGGACCTAATGTAGTGCGCACAGTCTCCGCCACAAGCTTGGCAGCCATTATGTTGACTCGCTGCGCATTCCTTCCCTGGCTTCTCTGCGTGCCCTCAGGAAGAATAAATATAGGTTGTACCTGCTGATTTGCCATGTTTCTTCACCCCTCAGTTTCTTCAAAATATGTCATTTCCGACCCTTTTTGTAAGTAACCACTTCTATATAAATGTAACTGTTTTGGAAATCCTGCTCAAAGAAAAATTTATATACTTGGCAAGGATTACCCAACTGGAGAGTACACCGGTGTTCGCCTTGGTAGCCACGGCGAGAAGGCGTGACGGTGCTTGGGCTCAGGCCGACTCTCTGTTTTTATTTCTTGGGAACAAACTTGTTTATCAGGGCAATGATTTCACCCACGTCCCTTGCTGTAAGTATATAAGTTGGATTGGTGTCCCCTCTTGCAACCGCCTTCGCATATTTTTGGGCAGAATTGTTCTTCTCCAAGCCATACCCCCTGCTGATATGACGAATAATATGACCGGTGTTCGTATTCTGGATTATTCTCTGAAGGGCGTTGTCCAGGAATTTGGGAGGTGTGTCCGAGCATATCTGCACCTTTGATATTTCCTTCTCATTATTTAAAAGAATTTTCCAGACGAGATAAGCATGTGTCAACGATATTGCTCTGTTAAAAAACAGTTTTCTTCTTTTTCTGTCCCTATTGGATGCCTTGTAAGCATCTCCGGAAGGGGTGTTATCCTCGCAGAACTTTCTTATGGTATCTTTGTGCTCAACTCTGAGCATCACCGAATATTTCAGGTTGCCCTGAACCATGGCCAGAACCGTACTTTTCTGCCAGCTGTTGTTTATCTGGTTTGAAATGTCAATTTCCGCCCTTGTCATGGAAAGCGGAAAATTTCTGTGTTTATAAATCCAGATGGTAAGTTTTCCGGAGGTTTTGCGGATGCAAACTGCCGGAAAGCCAGGAGAATGAGATATTGTGCAAAGTTGTGTGCTTTAATGCTTCCGTCTTGGTTGAGGTGTTATTGAGCTATGATTTGAAGGAAGGGTTTTTAAACCCATGACATGATAAACAGATTGAGGTGGGATTTATGGAAAGAGAAAACGTTCTAAGAGCCCTTGATGTAATAAGTGGTGCATTTTTAACTTTGGGATTAGAGCCATATATCAGAAAGTTAGGGGTTCAATTTTCCTCTAATTGGATTTATATTCCTTTGTTTATTGTTGGAATGATATTTTTGATATTGGGAACTTGGATTAAAACTCGGAAAAAATAGCCACTTTATAGCCAAAGCCTGGTTTTGTGTGCTGTAAAGTTGTCGTCACCTATTTTCCTACTTTAGACTGCAAATCTTTAAAAATATGAATCATAAAAAAGCCAAATTTGGGGTGGGATGCTTGAAAAAACTAATCGTAGTGTGCTCATTGGCACTTTTGTTGGTTGGTTGTGTGGAAAAATCTGTTTGCAACAAGCCATACATTACTGTTGGTAAAGATTGTTGTTTGGATACAAACGATAATAAAGTTTGCGACAAAGAAGATAATCAATCTTCAACTGTAACTTCCAGTAAGACTGTTAACATGGTTGATTTGTTACCCCCTGAGCTTAATGGGTGTATCGAGTCATCTAATACAAACTTAATGAATGAATATGGCAAACAAAATATAGAAAAAAATCAGATAATAGAGATGATGGAAGCTGGATGTGGCACTACAAGAATATTTATAGCACAGTCTAAAAAAGCAGAGGAGATGTTCTCATCGGAATTAAAAAGCATAAGTGGAAGTTATTATGAGGGTTCCTACCATTTGGAATATGATGGTTCCCGTTTTTACAAGGACAACCGTATTGAGACTTATTCTGGAGTGAACCCAAATGATGATGAGAGACGTTATCACCTTGTCTATATCACATATGTGGGTGAATATTTGATTGAATTGGATTATCGTGGTATTGAAGCGGGAGATATAGTGGAACAATTTAATGAACTCCTTATAACGAAGGTTTTACAGAACCTCGAAAAAGCAGGAATAAAATAAGATTCAAACTTTGCGAACATTGGGGTAAGAAATAATAGGTGAGGATAATGGGTCACTGGCATGAAAATAAGGAATATGAAGTGTTTCTTTGAAAGTTCTCATAGTGCACTCTAGCAACAATACCCATTGAGATAATCCCAATTATTGCCCTAACAATATAAATATTTATAAGTCAAATGCTAGTCAAACTTGTCATGGGTTTATTTGAAGATGTGTCTAGAATGGATGAAGAAGATAGGCAAAGAAGAATACTATTTGCCAAAGAGCAGCAAGCTAGAACGATGAGAAAATTGGCTAATAAGGTTTGCGATACTTGTGGAAGATCAATCGTAGGAAATCATGGTGGGGGATGTAAGCATAGTTCGTTCTGGGTTGGCGACTGTGAGAATGATATGTTATGTAAATCTTGCGCAATAATCTGCGATAGTTGTGAAAAAGTCTACTGTCGCAAGCACATTAATAAACACAAATGTTGAGGAGATAATTCTTCATAGTTTAAAACAGCAAAAATAAAGCTGATGAGTGAAGCCAAAAGGGAGCTTCCTTATACCTCCCCATTTTGATGTTCCAAATTGGAACTTCAAGTTTTCATACTCCTCCTGGGTCAACTGAAACATGAAATCGTTAGGGAACCTATTAATGTTCCTCTTGACCGCCTTGTTCAAGTTACCCGTTAAGACACCGTAAAGCTCCGCTAAATCACTGTCAAGAATCACCTGCAGTCCCCGGACAGTGTTAATCATGCTTCTAACCTCATCACTTACTACCAGTTCGGTTTTAAGTTTCTTCATTCTTAACCCTTAACTAACATAAGGGAGAAGACAACTCCTTAATATACCCTCGTCCGGAAAATCCGGAAGAAAAACGAGCAAAACCGGAAGAAAAAGAAATTCTCCGTAAATATTCCGGAATGGACACTGGACACTGGCCAGCATCAGCTAAGGTTTATAAAGTATGAAAAGGCCCGTTATCCGGGCTAGGACATGGTGCTAAAATCAGGCATAAAATTATGCTTAACCAGGCGGTGTAAGATGGATAAAGGCCAGTCAATAAAATTGTTCGAAAGCAAAAAAGTAAGAGTCCAATGGAATCAAGCTGAAGAAAAATGGTATTTCTCCATAGTTGATGTAATAGAAATATTGACTGGCAGTTCTATTCCAAGGAGATACTGGTCAGACCTTAAAATTAAGCTGAAAGAGGAAGGTTTTGAGTTGTACGAGAAAATCGTACAACTGAAGCTTTTCCCGATAGCGTTGCAGCTCGATTCTGAACGCAGTAAGTTTAGTTTATATGCCGGTGTTCCGGACACGATTCAGCGAAAAGCAAGGCGGTTCTTCACTTATCATTCAGCCAGTCGTGCAAAATCCTCCGTGAGGCTCTTTCAATGTCCGGCAGATTACCTTTTATCTTGAAGTTTAATTTCAGCGCGATGTCCTCTATGGCGTCCTCATTGTTGAAAATCCTGACCCCATATCTCTTCTCAATCGCTTCGGGGTGGTTTTTTATCAGCTCCATTGCCGCAAGCTCCGGGTCTTTAATCCTGTGCGGATTTTTAGCGCCCAGCAACACAAGCTCTTCTTCCTTGTTTTCATCCTTCGGGATGACTCCGGGTGTATCAATAATGAAAAAATCGTTTCCCACTTTCAGTAGCTGCTCCCCGTGCGTAAACCCCGCTTCAGACGAAGTTCTTGCGGAATAGCTTCCCTTCAGTGCGTTGATTACCGAGCTTTTTCCGACATTTGGGTAGCCTATCACCCCAACAACAGGCGCAATGAGTTTTTTCTGTTTTGCAAGTATCTTGATTTTTCTGCGGAGTATAGTTGTTCCAAGGCGTTTTGTTGCGGAAACGAAAACGCCGTTTTCAAGCCCCCTTTTCAGCGATGCAAGCTTGTCATTTGGGACAAAATCGCATTTGTTGACCACATGGATGAGAATCTTGTTTTTGAGTCTTTTTTCAATGGCAATGTTCCTTGTCTCATCAATGAACCGCGCATCCAAAACTTCAAGAATTATATCAGAGCGCCCAATGACCTTGTCAACCACAACCCCGTACCTTGACATGACTGCAAGGTTGCCGGAGCCTATATAAGGATTCGCATGGAAAGCAATTTAAAGAACATGCCTGATTGCAGTTTTATGTACATACCAAAATCATACGGGCAGTCAAGGATTGATAACTGCCCCTTCTGCGGAAAAACCGGCATAATCAGGAACAAGCAGGGCATTCCAGTCTGCCACAACCACAAAGACAATAACATAACTGAAGTAAAATGCGCATGCGGAAAATGGCTTGACCTCCTTCAGGGAAAATGGGGCCCCTATTTCCACTGCGAAAACTGCGGCAACATGAATTTCAAAAGGGGCATTGAGATGAATCCGCAGGTTAAGCCTAAACAAGAGTCCAGCGAGAAAAGAGAGATTACGGTAACATCAGACCAGCTTGACACCCTTTTTTCATAAAAAGTATCCGAATCCCAGTTATTACGATATTCTTGACCCAGCTTATTTCTGCAACAGACAGTTGTAGTTTACCTGTGCACAACGCACCCATCAGGTTTTTCCGGAAGAAAAACCAAAAATCCGGAGATATTTCGGAATGGGCACTGGACACTGGCCAGCATCAGCTAAGGTTTATATATCTGGAAACACCACAGAAGGACTCAACCTCACCAATTGGCAAAGAGTATTTTGTGCGTGGCTGATGAACCATCAAAAGAAAGGAGGCAATGTCACGCGTTAAAAATCGAAAAAATTAAGATTTTTGATATGAAAATCAAGAATAGTATTGCTAAGGTGCAGGGAGAAAAGAAATGGACAAACAAGTCACCACTAAACTCAATAAAAAATTTGAAGAATGCGCCCATGAAGCTGATGGAGTAGAGTTCTGGTTTGCAAGGGATTTGCAAAATCTTCTAGGGTATGATAAGTGGGAGAATTTCATTAATGCCATTGAAAAGGCGAAAATTGCCTGCAAGAACTCAGGTCACGACGCTAATGACCATTTCCCCGGCATCAGGAAAATGGTTGGGATTGGATCAGGCGCAAAGAGGGAAATTGAGGACATCATGCTTACGAGGTATGCCTGTTATCTAATTGCCCAAAATGGTGATCCGAGAAAAGAAGAAATTGCCTTTGCCCAAAGCTATTTTGCCGTCCAGACAAGAAAGCAGGAATTAATCGAGCAAAGGATTGCGCTGCAGGAGCGCTTGCGAGCAAGACAAAAATTGGTAGCATCAGAAACTGAGCTTTCCAAGCTTATATATGAACGCGGTGTTGATGATGACGGTTTTGCAAGAATCAGAAGCAAAGGGGACCAAGTACTTTTTGGAGGACACACAACCGCACAGATGAAAACCAAATTAGGGGTTTCTCAAATAAGGCCTCTCGCCGATTTTCTTCCAACCATTACCATAACTGCGAAAAATCTTGCAACAGAAATAACCAATTTCAGTGTAAAGAAAGACGAGCTAAAGGGGGAAGACAGTATTACAAAAGAGCACATGCAAAACAATGTTGATGTCAGGGATTTGCTTGTTAAGAGGGGAATAAAGCCAGAAGAACTCACTCCCGAAGAAGACATTAAAAAACTTGAGCGGAAAGTGAAGAAAGAGGAACATAGGATGGCTAACAACTCAAAACATAATAAGAGAATTACGTAAAACTGCTTTGTATATTCTTCACTTATAATGGCGAACAAAAGTTCTTAATATATAAGTGAGCCATTATATTCGCAGAACATAACAATTCCATATCAATAACTTATGTTCTACGTTATAGGTTATTTCTCCAACCAATGATTGGAGTTATACTGCAAATAAGTACCCCCTCGTTCGGAAGAATAACTGTACATCACCCAAAATCTAAAACCATCCAATCTCTAGTATTATCCGGTAGATTACGTAAAGCCAGCTTAGTATGCCGTGTATTATTGCCCACAGTATTGAGCTGTTCTTGGTATACGACAGCACAATCGCCAAAGCCGCGCCAAAAGAAATCCCGGTGCGCACAAAGTCAACCCTCCTGAACCACCGCCTCCTTTCAGGGCGGTATATCTCAGCCTCAACCATTGTGCTCCCTTATTATTTTAATCAGCTCCTTCGCCTTCTGAATCTCAAGGAACTCTTCCTTCTTCATTGAAGGTATGTTCTTCGGCTTTTTCTTCCTGAATATCACAAGCCTGCCTGCATCCATCAGCTTTGATATTGACTCAAAGCCCGGCTTCATTTTGTCCCCAAGCTCGGTCAGTATCACATCGTTCCCCTTCCGGGCAATAACATCAAAAGGCGCATTCTTTGTATCGGTTGCATTAAACCCAAGCTCGTTGTACTTCCGGGAATAGTCAGAATCCCCTGTTGAGACCGAAAGCTCCCGTGGATGCAGCACATCTATCCTCTTGAACACGCTTCCTCCAAGCAGGTCATAAATCCTAAAAGCCCTGGATATCGTAACCTCTTTAACACCCTCTTCATACTTTGAAGCCATGCGCCCAGAAACCCCCATCTTCCTGGAAAGTGAATTCAAAGACAGCCCAAGCTCCTCACGCTTCTGCTTGATTTTTTCCCCAAAGACAGTTGCGGTTACTCCTGCATTGCTCTTCTTCACGAAAGGCATCTGGTTGTTGAGGGAATTTCTGAACGTCGAAGCGTTAAGTGTGTAAATGCCAAACCTGGAATAGATTATGTTGTCCTCAAGCAAAAGCCCCGCCTTCCTTGCAATAACCAAAGGCACTGCATTTATGTAGGATGCAATTTTCGAGATTTCGGAAGCGTACTCCTCGCTTACGGAATTTGCATCCTCAAGCACCTTGAGGAGCAGCACTATATCTTCCTTGCGCGCAAATATGTCAAAACATCCGCGTGAAAGGTTCTTCACAACAAAGCCCTTCCGCAGAAGCATGAGAGAAAGCTCGTCTGTTATGGTCTCCTTCATGGGCATTGCAAAACAAAAGAACTATAAAAGCCTTATTGATGCAGCGTGTCAACGATCTTTTTTATGTTCTCCGTGCTCAGCGTGACAGTATAGCCCTGCAGAACTGCCTTGACATCAGCCGGAGTAATGGGCATTATGTCAATAATCTTGCAGATGTGCTGTTCGCGCAGCCTTGGAATTTCAAGCGCAATGAGCTTCTTCTTAAGCTCAAGGCCCTTCTTTGACTCCACAAAAGCCTGAAGGTACTCTTCTGTCTTCTGCGCCCTGAAATTAAGCTCCTTGTCGCGCTTCTTTATCCTGTCAAGCTCTTCCTTCATCTCAACTACGCTTAACGGCGTTTCGCTCAGGACTTCAATGCTGGCCATCAATGCACCTCTTCAAATGAACCGGATGTACTATTAGCTTCTTTTTCTTGCTTATATCAGTAACCTCGACTTCATAGCAACTTCCGCACTGCCCAACCACTATGCCGCTCCTTCCATGGAACCTGGGGAAATACATGCCCTTGTGCACTGAAGGCTCTACCGCAAGGATTACCTTATCGCCAGCGGAAAAGCTCTGGAAATACCTTGTTATGCTTACCTTTCCCCTCCGCCTGGGGTGCTTGGTAAACTTTCCCCTTGACTTTCTCCTGGAGCTTCCTATTCTCTGGGCCATAGTGCCTTGGGACTATACTTTGTTTAAAAATGTTTCCATTGGCAGGGCCCTGCCCCAAAAGTCCTCTGGACAGAAACAAAAAGTTTATATATCTGTATACGCATTTCCCACCTGGTAGAGATGCAGTATAAAGCACGAAGGAGAGGTTTTTCAAATGGCAGGTTTTTTTTCGAAGTTGAAGGAAAAGTTAAGCAGCGACGATAGTTCAGGAATTCTTGAGGAGACCGAAGAGGAGGGTTACCTGGAGCTCGGCACGGAATCTCCGGCAGACTCAAAGTCAAAGATAGTGGTAAGGCCCTTCATCATCGAGAACTTCGAGAACATAAAGCCCATACTTGATGCCTTAAGGGCCGGCGACACCATAGCGCTGGTAAACATAAAGCCCCTCAAGGACAAGGACCTTATAGAACTGAAGAGGGCAATCAACAAGCTCAAGAAGACATGCGATGCCATTGACGGCGACATTGCAGGTTTCGGAGAGGATTGGGTGGCTGCAGTGCCCTCGTTTGCCCACATCCAGCGCTCAGGAAAAAGCGTGAAGGAAACACCGGTTTCTGACATTAAGGAAATAGAAGAATAGCTAAAGGTAACTTTTCCTGTAGCTTGAGTCCGCCTTGTACCTGTGCGTTATTTCCCTTTCCACTTCGTTTACAGCCTTGCGCACAGTCCTCCTTAAATCCCAGTCAACCGCATCTGCTGAAAACACCGCACCCGGACCTTCGGTACGAAGGGTTACGCAGTACTGCTTCCTCTTCCCGGTTGCACTCATCAGTTTTACCTGGACAACAAGCTTTGAGACATTTTTTATCACCCGCTCGATCTTTTCCCCAAGCTGAGTCACAATGCTCTCAAAATCGGCCTTTTCATTCGGCTCAAGAATACCGGCATTTATGTATTGTATTATCATGTATTTTCAGTGGTTTTCATTGTATTTAAGCTTTTTGGAAAAAAAGATGGAAGAAATATTGAGATCTCATCTGTAAAGG
>JACQSR010000006.1 GCA_016211215.1 Candidatus Woesearchaeota archaeon | reverse complement strand
GTCCACATTGGCCCAGATGGCAGTGTCGTAATTAATAGTATCCCCTTTTCTTAAGGCGGATTCCAGCATTTTCTCTGCGGCCTTTGGGTTCTTTGACCAGTCTGTCAAATTCATATAGACAGGTCTAGAAGAATTAGGCTGGTACTTTCCTATGTCTATAAGGCTCATGTTTTCCCCCAATTTTTTACTATATTGAAAGTATATCTAATAGTATTGTTATTACTACATAATGATGAAATTAGTATTTAAATGTTTCGGTTTTCGGAAAGTTTCCGGTTTTTCTTCGGCAATGCATATTAAGCCGTATTTGTTCAAATAGTAATAAGGTATCACCCAAAACAATAAGAGATATATAGTTGAACTGTTTAACTGTTAAACTGGTGATACTATGAAAGCAAACGATATAGAGCTGGTGAAAATGTCAGGCAAAGGGCAGTTGGTTGTACCGCAGGATATTAGGGCAGCTGCGCATCTAAATCCCGGAGAAGTATTTGCGGCCTTTCCTGTTGAAGAAGGCGTTTTGTTCAAGAAAGTTGAAATGCCAAAAGTCAAGCTTGAATGGAGGCAGCTGGCAAGCGAAGTTCAATCAAGATTCAAGAAACAGGGCATTGTGAAGGAAGATGTGGATGAGGCCGTTAAATGGGCAAGAAAAGGATAGTCATAGATACAAATGTTTTCATCTCTGCTTTGGGCTGGGGCGGAAAGCCAAATGAATTGATAGAAAGGGTCATTGACGGAGAGTATGGGCTGTATGTTTCTATTAAGCAGATTAGAGAGTTAACAAAGGCATTGGATTATCCAAAGCTTAACTTCTCAGAGGATGAAAAGAAAATAATTTTAGAGAAGATTTATCAGATATCAAACATCATTGATACAAAAATTAAGCTTGATGTAACCGAAGACCCTGACGATAACATGATTTTGGAATGCGCAGTCGAAGCTGATGCTGATTTCATCATATCCGGAGATTACGATTTAAGGAAATTGAAAAAGTTCAGGAAAGTCAGGATTATGGCTGTTGGTGAGTTTATGAAAGAGAATGAATGACAGCAGAATCTCAAATCCCATTCCTGAAAAGTGTTGGCCCGGAAACCTTCCGGTTTTTCTCCAGCAAGGGTTATTAAGAACAGAATCTTACTTTATAGCAAGGCTTAAATATGTGATATCACATCTATTCACATAGAGGTGATATTATGCCAAATGTAACATTAGCCATACCAAAAGAACTGCATGAGAAGATGAAACAGCACTCTGAGATAAGGTGGAGCGCAGTAATAAGGAAAACCATCGCTGAAAGAATAGAGGCGCTGGAGATTATGGACAGGATTACAAGCAAAAGCAAGTTGACTCAAGCGGATGTGGAAGAGATATCAAGCAAGATAGACAGTGCAGTTGCAAAGAAGTTGGGGTTGAAATGAAGGTTGTCATTGACACAAATATACTAATCTCCGCGCTAATCAAAGACTCAATCACGAGGAGACTTATTGTAAAATCTGGGTTTCAGTTCAATTATCCAGAAATGTCTTTTCACGAGTTGAGGAAGCACAAATCTCTGGTGTTAGATAAATCAGGTATGTCAGAGGTTGAATATATGGATGTGTTAAATGATCTTCTTAGCTACGTTAACGTCATCCCAGACGAAGCCGTAACCCAAACTCTAGAGGAAGCCGCAAAACTAATGGGAAAAATAGATCCGGATGATGTTGTATTTCTTGCAGCCGCACTAACCCTTGACGCAGCAATCTGGTCAGACGACGCGCACTTCGACAGGCAAAAAAGAATAAAGATTTTCAAGACAAAAGAAATGGCAAGATTGTTTCTGTGATTAGTGATGGCCGCCTGCGTGGGCTTCATGACCCCCTTGATTTCTTGCGGTATAAGAAGTGCTTTGGTATAACCTTTTCACTAAGCTTGCCTATGTCGTAAAAGTTTTCAAGAAGAGGTATGATGTCTTCCTTCCTCATTTTTTCTGCATTGACTGCTTCACCCACGCCGATGTGCTTCACAACTCCGGGGATGTGCTCATGCTGCAATGGCGTATAAACCGAAGTTGTTAACTCCTTTGTAAGGTTTTCCAGAAAGTCTTCCTTGTATTTTGAATGCTGTTCCGTGGTGTATTTTTCACCATGCGCGGCCAGCCGTTCCTTAATGATTCCTTCATTCACCCCGGAATACATTTTTGTGAGCATCTCCTTTTCCAATTCGTCTTTTGGGTCGGCCTTAAACCTTTTCTTGGCATTTGCAATGTACTTGTCTATCAGCTTCTTGGCAAATTTTTCTTGGAATTTTGACTCGTTAAGCTTTTCATACTCAAGCTCGCCCTCTTTGTTCTCCAGGAGCTCCTTTGCAACTTCATGATATGCCTTGTCATGTGCCCAGCCAGCAGCATTGACAAGCTTCTTTCTCTGTTTCCTTCGCTTTTCAATTTCCTTGATTAAAGAGTCGATTGAACCATGATCGGCATGCTGCGCCAGCACCAGAAACCTGAATATTCCTACCATAGGCCTTTTCCTGAATAGTAGCCATTTAAACTTTTCGGTTTTGGGATGCAAATATTTATAAAAGAATATCGTAATCTTTTGAGAACGACAATTTCTCTTAAAATGGCGAAGAAGGAAGAAAAGGCAAAGGGCGGGGAAGTGAAGAAAGAAGATGAGATTCTCGCAAAACTGCCCAAGGAAGCGCAGGAAAAGCTGAAGGACATCAAGGGAAAGATTGAGAGGTTCCAGAAGCAAATCATAGAAAAGTTCGACAAGTACATAATGGGCATTGGTTTACTGCCGCCTCCAAAGGAGGATGTAAAGCCGGAAGACAAGGACAAAATAGGGATTCTTGTGCTGGTTGATGATTCTGACTCAAAGAAGATGTCTAAGCAGGAGCTGAAGGACAAGCTTGGCTCCATACTGCAGACAACTGCGGAGGAGATAGACAAGAACTTCAGCGTGCAGACAGTGATTATCTCAGACCTCTGGCAGTCATGCTACGACGGAAGGTATGATGTGCTGCAGGTGGTTGCCATTACTGCGCCAATATACGACATGGGGATGATGCAGGCGATAAAGATTGCCGAAGTCCATAAAACGATGGTGCTTAAGAAGTTTGAGAAGTACATTGTCAGCTATGTGCTTGCAGGCTCGTTGGTTCAGGGCAGGGCGACAAAGACTTCGGACATTGATGTGTGGATTGTGATTGACGATACCGATGTCAAGAAGATGACAAGAGCCGAGCTGAAGGACAAGCTGAGGGCAATAATCATAGGAATGGGCATTGAGGCAGGTGAGATAACAGGCGTAAGAAACAAGCTCAACATACAGGTTTACATCCTTACGGATTTCTGGGACTCATTGAGAGAGGCAAACCCCATAATCTTCACCCTGCTGCGCGACGGAGTTCCCTTCTTTGACCGGGGCATTTTCATGCCGTGGAAGCAGCTTCTGAGGATGGGCAAGATAAAACCAAGCGCGGAAGCAATTGACATTTTCATGGCTTCAGGGCATCAGATGCTCCAGCGGGTAAATCTAAAGCTGAAAGATATTGGCATGGAAGACATATACTATGCAATCCTAACACCATCACAGGCTGCGCTTATGCTTTATGGAGTGCCTCCGCCGGCGCCAAAGGAGACTGCAGAGCTTATGAAGGAGATATTCTGCAAGAAGGAAAAATTCCTTGAGGAGAAATACATAGGCACGCTCGAAAAGGTCATAAAGGTGAGGAAGGACATAGAGCACGGCACGAAGAAGGAGATGACAGGCAAGGAGATTGACGACATGCTCAGCGACTCGGAAGAATACCTGAAGCGCATCAAGAAGCTTTTCGCCCAGATTGAAACCCTGAAAGAGCGCGATGATGTAATCAATGTTTATGATTCCGTTGTTTCCATAATACGCGATGTCCTGAAGCTCGAGGGAGTTGAAAAGGTCCTTGACATAGAGATGGTGCGAACGTTTGAGGATGAAATGATAAGCCAGGGAAAGATACCTGCGAAGTTCCTGCGCATTCTTAACGAGCTGATGAAGGCAAAGAAGGACTACGACGAAAAAAAGCTGAGCAAGCAGGAAGTCGAGAAAGTGAAAAAGGGCTCTGCTGCGCTTGTGAAATTCCTTGTTGAGTACATGCAGAGAAAGAGGGGAAGAGAGCTGGAGCGCGCCAAGATAAGGGTAAAGCACGGGGAAAGGTTCGGCGAAATCATACTCCTTGACGATGTTGCATTCATAATCCACGACATTGACCACGAGGAGAAGGAAATCTCGAAAGCACCGATAAACGAGGACGGCTCATTGGGAATCGTGGAGAAGTCCAGCCTTGAAGAGCTTGAGAAGCAGCTTGCAAAAGTTAAGATACCTCCGAAGGTTTTCATAAAGGAGGCTATTTTTGGAGACCTGAAGAAGGTTTTCGGCAGGGATGTAGAAGTTCTGGTTAATTTCTAGGCGCTCGTATTCCGGCTCTGTAGAAAGTCTCACTACGTTCGGGATTAGCAGCTTCAAATTCCCTGATGCATTAATGGATAGCTGACATTTCCCATAAGGAATGCCCTTTGTCAGCTTGATTTTGAGAGCTATTGGAATTTGACTTATGCTGCTAACCTGCATTTTCTACAGAGCCTCGGTTTCCGAAATGTTTATTAAGCTGAAAGGTATATAATTTTTCATGGAGACAGGCATAAAAGTTCTTGATGCAATGACGAAGAATCCGGTGTTTATAGCGCCGGAGATTACATTGGGCGAGTGCGCAAGCATAATGGCAGAGGAGCATGTTGGCGCAGTCATTGTTAAGGACAATGGCTCAATAGGCGTAATAACCGAGCAGGATATTGTAAGGAAGGTTGTTGCAAAGGGCATAAATCCGGTCAATGAGCGCGTCAGGGATTACATGGAAAGCGACTTAATCACAATTGCGCCCAATGAAGACATATTTGATGCAATCATGAAAATGAGGGACGAGAACATAAGGCATCTTCCGGTCATTGAAAACGGCGTGTTTGTTGGTCTGCTGACGCTTAAGGATGTGCTAAGCATTGAGCCAATGCTGTTTGAGCTTTTGGTTGAGAAGTTTGACATAAGGGAGGCCGAGAGAAAGCCGATAAACAGGATTATTCATTCAGAGGGGATATGCCAGCTTTGCGGCGAGTATGCCGAAGAGGTTGAAGTCGTGAACGACCTGGCAGTATGCCCCGGCTGCAAATAGGTATCCTATGCCATTTGAAAAGGGAGTTCCCACACCGCCTGCATACATAAGGTACAAGGGGGTCTGGAACATGCAGGAGCTTTACGAGGCAATGTCCAAATGGTTCAAGGAGAGGAAATACAAGTTTTACGAGAAGGTTTACAAGCACAAGGCTCCATCACCTTTTGGAAGCGACAGGCAGTATGTATGGGAAGCTGTTCAGCCTTTTGAGGATTACAATCGAGCATCCATTTATGTTTACATGCACACCTACGATGCACATGACATAGAGGTTGCCGATGCGCAGGGAAAAAAGAAGGTCTTCACCAAGGGCAGGATATGGATAATGATAAAGCTGCACGTTGAGTTTGACTATGAAAAAAGCTTTAACGAAAGCAAGTTTTATTTTTACCTGAAGGATTTCTTGAACAAATATGTCCTGAGAAGGAGATGGATGGAGGGCATGTCTCCTAAATACAGGACCGAACTGTACAAGCTTCATAATGTGCTGCAAAGCGCGCTTGACATGCAAACAGCGGAGTTTGAGCACTTCCAGATTGCAGGCGGGCATATAATGGGCGCCTGATTTTCTACTGCAAAGAAAAAACAGCGTAAAGTATAAATAGGTGCTATAGTACAACATCTTGGGTTTTTACGGATTTGAGGTACTATATATTGTGCTTTGGTTATCCCTATGGAATGGGGAATGTGGGATTATGAAATGTCCGTACTGCAGCTTCAGCGAAACAAGGGTAATAGACTCCCGCGAGAGCCATGACCTTAATTCGACAAGGAGAAGGCGCGAGTGCGAAAAGTGCTCGAAGAGGTTTACGACCTACGAAAGGGTAGAAAGCCTGGGGCTGATAATAGTGAAAAAAGACGGAAGCAGGGAGCGCTTTGACAGGAACAAGATAAGGAGGGGCATGCTGAAGGCGTGCGAGAAGCGCCCGATACCGCTGGAAAACATTGAAATTGCCGCAGCCCAGATAGAAAATGAACTCCGCTCCCTGGACACAAACGAGATAGAGAGCAAAATCATAGGCGACCTTGTTATGAAGAGGCTCAAGAGGCTTGACAAGGTTGCTTACATAAGATTCGCATCAGTCTACAGGGAATTCAAGGACATAAGCACATTCGAGAGGGAGATTAAAAAAATAGCATGAGGGGTGAAGATGCAGGCAAACAGCATTAAAAAAATCAGGAAGAGGAACAATGAGGTAGTTGATTTTGACCAGGAGAAGATTGCCAATGCCATTTTCAAGGCAGCTGAGTCAGTTGGCGGAAAAGACAAGGAGATTGCAAGCAATATTTCAGATGATGTCGTGGAAGACCTCAACAGGGCTTTTAATGCTGATTCCGTTCCTACGGTGGAAGAAATTCAGGATACTGTGGAAAAGGTTCTCATAAAGAGGGGCTATGCGGATACGGCAAAGGCGTACATACTTTACCGCTCAAAGCGCTCCGAGCTGAGAAAGGCGAAATTTGACATTCTGGGAAAGGTTGATGATTCATTGCTTACTGCAAACGGCCTGCTGATTGCAAAGGCAAGATACCTGCTTAAAGACAAAGAGGGAAACTGCATTGAAACTCCCAATGAGATGTTCAGCAGGGTGGCGCATGTGCTTTCCGATGCCGATAAAAAGTATGAAAAGAGCGATGCCGGGAAAATTAACCAGCAGTTCTATGAAATCCTTTCCAGGCTGGAGTTTGTGCCCGGCGGAAGGACATTGGCAGGAGCAGGCACCAAGCACAGCCAGCTTTCAAACTGCTTCGTGATTCCCATTGAAGACAGCATGGAAGGAATATTCCAGGCGGTGATGGAGCAGGCATTGGTGCAGAAGGTTGGCGGAGGAACAGGGTTTTCATTCTCGAGATTAAGGCCGAAAGGCTCAAGGGTTGTGCAGGCTGATGGTGTTGCTTCCGGACCAGTGTCATTCATACATGTTTTTGACGCTGCAACTGAAGTGATACGCCAGGGCGGCAACAGAAGGGGCGCCAACATGGGCAGCCTCAGCATAGAACACCCGGACATAATAGATTTCATAACATCAAAGGACAAGAGCGATGACGTGCTGAAGAACTTCAACATATCCGTCGAGATTACAGAAAAATTCATGGACGCAGTCATAAACAACAGGGATTACGACCTTATAGACCCAAGCACAAAGAAAGCTGTTGAAAGGATGAGCGCGCGAAAGGTGTTCGACCTTTTGGTGACCATGGCGTGGAAGAACGGCGACCCGGGGCTGCTGTTCATGGACCGCATAAACCGGGACAACCCATGCCCGAAGATTGGAAGGATTGAGACGACAAACCCGTGCGTGGCTGGTGAAACATATGTCTCAACGGAAAAAGGGCTGGTGCAGATTAAGGATATTGTGGGACAGGGCATTGGTATAGCTGCAAATGCGGGCATTGACGCCGGAAACGGGCTTATGCAAAAAGGCATCATCATGTCCCATACCAATGGCTCATTCAGGACGGGAACAAAGGAGACATTCAGGATAACCACCGAAGCAGGGTTTGAGATAACCACAACAAAAGAGCATAAGATTCTGACGACGGATGGCTGGAAGGAAGCTTGCGAGCTGACGATAAACGACCATGTGCTTTTGCAGTGCGGTGAGGGAAAATTCAATGAGAATGCTATGCTCGGCAACAATGCATATGCCGGCAAGTGGTCAGCAGGGCTTGGGCAGATAATAGGGTGGCTTGTAGGGGACGGGTGGCTTAGAAAAGGCAAAAACTGCAGGGTTGGATTTGTGTTCGGAAAGGATGACATGGAGATATATGCATATCTGGAGAAAAGAATAAACCGCCTGTACGGAAAAAATATCAGGGGCATTAAAAGGTATAATGGTGTTATGCACCTTTCCTACCATTCAATTGGGTTTGTGGAGTTCTTCGAAGCGCTTGGCGTTAAGGCTGAAAGGGCCGATAAGAAAGTGGTTCCACATGCGCTGTTTACCGCGCCAAGGGATGCAGTGGTTGGGTTTTTGCAGGGGCTTTTCAGCTCGGACGGAACAATTTCAACCAACAACGGAAGTAATACCAACTACATAAGGCTGACTTCAAAATCAAGGGAGCTGCTGAATGGTGTTCAGCTACTTTTGATTAACCTTGGAATAAAGTCAAGGATTTATGAAAGGCACAGAAACAGGCGAATAACTTTCTCGTACAGGAATACGAGGGGGGAGCTCAGACTTTATGAATCGGATGGAATATTATTCGAGCTTCAGGTCAGCAAAGACATGATTCCCTTGTTTCTTGAGAAGGTCGGGTTTTTGTGCGGCAAGAATGCCGGGAAGGTAAAGCACCTGTCAAGAATAAAATTCCACAGCACCAAGTTTGAGGAAAGGGTGGTGTCGATTGAACCGCAGGGAGAAAGGGAAGTGTTTGACCTGACTGAACCGGTTACACATTCGTTTATTGGGAATGGAATCGTAGTGCACAACTGCGGTGAACAGCCATTGCTTCCATACGAGGCATGCAACCTGGGCTCAATAAACCTTTCGCTATTTGTGGACAGGGGCAAGGTGAATTGGGAAAGGCTTCGTTATGTAACCAGGACAGCAGTAAGGATGCTTGATGATGTAGTTGATGCAAGCAAATTTCCCATTGACAAGATAGCCGAGATGGTGAAATACACGAGGAGGATAGGCCTTGGCGTGCTCGGGTGGGGGGACATGCTTTACGAGATGGAAATACCATACGATTCCGAGGAGGCAGTAAAGCTTGCGGAAGAGGTAATGGGATTCATACAAAAAAATTCACGTGAGGCTTCAAGGGAGCTTGCAGATGAAAAGGGGGCTTTCCCCGCATGGGAATTGAGCGTTTGGAAAGAGCGCGGAATTAAAATGAGGAATTCCGCAATAACGACAATTGCCCCCACGGGAACATTGAGCATGCTTGTTGAGACTTCAGGCGGAATAGAGCCCAACTTTGCCATTGCCTACGTAAAGAGGGTAATGGGGGGCACTGAAATTGTTTATGTGAACAGGGTGTTTGAGAATATTGCAAAGGAAAGGGGATTTTACTCCGAAGAGCTGATGAGGAAAATCGCAAAGCGCGGCACTCTGCACGGGATGGCAGAGATTCCTGAAGATGTAAGGCGCGTTTTTGTGACTGCGCACGACATAACGCCCGAATGGCACGTCAGGATGCAGGCTGCATTCCAAAGGAACATTGACAATGCATGCTCCAAGACTGTAAACCTGCCCAATGATGCGACGATAAAGGATGTCGAAGAGGTGTATTTGCTTGCATACAAGCTAGGGTGCAAGGGCGTAACTGTTTACAGGGACGGAAGCAAGGCAAACCAGGTCATGAACATAGAATCCGTGAAGGGCAAGACAAGCGAGGAGCTGCAGCGCCAGGCCAAGGTTACCGAACTTGTGTCTGAGCTGAAGAGGAATGGGACATACCAGAAATCTTACGAGAAATGCCCTGAGTGCGGGGCATTGATGGTTTTCTCGGAAGGATGCCTGACGTGCCCAAGCTGCGCATATTCAAAGTGCACAATCTAGAATGGCAGAGAACAACCTGGGATTGATTCATGTATACACTGGAAACAATAAAGGCAAGACCACAACTGCGCTAGGCATTGCGCTGCGGGCATACGGGCAGAACATGAAGGTGTGCATAATACAGTTCCTTAAAGGCGGCGCCTACACCGGGGAGTTTATAGCAATCAAGAACCGGCTGCCGGGGATGGAGATTTACCAGTACGGAAAGCCGTGCATAAAGGAGCGGGAGCAGCTAAGCCTTGACAAGTTTGATGCAGGGGCAGAAACAGACGCATTCAAGGACATCACTTATGTAAGGGAGGACATAATGTGCGGCTATTGCAGGTACTGCTTCCTTGCAGATGCGGAAGAGAAAAGGCAGGTGGAGATTGCGTACGAGCATTCCAAAAGAGCACTTGCGGAAGGAAATTTCCACATCGTCATACTCGACGAGATTAATGTATGCTTTGAGAAAGGGCTCCTTGGAACAAAAGAGCTTCACGAGCTTCTCGGCTTAAAGCCTGAAAAGACAGAACTGATGTTCACCGGAAGAGGTGCTCCAAAAGAGCTCATCGAGAGGGCAGACCTAGTTACCGAGATGAACCAGATAAAGCATTATTTTGACAAGGGCGTTGGGGCAAGGAGGGGCATAGAGTATTAGGAAACATTTAAATGCAGTCCCATGATTTTCAGGTTATGGCCGCTAAAAATTACAGGGTTAAGGTTGCGAAGATAGTGAACTACGGCGAAAGAAGTTCTCTGTACAAGCTCTCCATAGACGAGGAGTTTGGTTTTTCTCCCGGGCAGTTCGTGATGGTTTCCATCAAGGATAAGGATGGCAGGGAAATGAGGAGGGCCTATTCAATTGCATCATCACCGAACGACAAAGGATTTATTGAGCTGCTTGTCACAAGAGTTGAAGGGGGCATTGCGTCTGAATTTTTCAAGAATGCAAAGGTTGGAGATTCATTCGGGATTCTGGGCCCAATGGGCGTTTTCAAGATTCGCGAGCCGATTTCCGACCCGGTGTATTTCATTGCAACGGGATGCGGGATTGCGCCGTTCATCTCTATGATAAGGTCGCTATTGGAGAAGGGGCTTAAATCAAAGATTATTTTGCTGTACGGCTTCAGGCACGAAGTTGATTACCTATGCAAGGAATATGTTGACGACATCCTCAAGGAATACCAAAATTTCAGCGTAATTCCGGTAATGTCCCAGCCAAAAGGGAAATGGAAAGGCTACGTGGGCAGGGTAACATCGTTCATCGACGTGGCAATTGAACCCAAAGAAGACACGCAGGCGTACCTGTGCGGGCAGAAAGAAATGGTGGAGCAGGTAAAAGACTCCCTTATCAACAGGGGAATGAACAAAGAAAACGTATTCCTTGAAAAGTGGTCTTAAGCATCACGCCACGGCGGGTTGAATTTTGAGAGAAGCTGCTTCTTTTCCTTTTCGCTCAGAAGGTCCGTAAATCCCAGGTGTCCGTGATTCCTGAATATGTCAATATCGGGATTGAAATTTTCCAGGGCTATTCCCGCAAGCACCCCGACCAACGGAGACTTTTTTACTGCAATATCTGCCGGGTCGTAAAGAACCTCAACGGCACTGCGCTTTTTGTCGTGCCTGAGAACGAAACTTGTCGAGCCGGATTCAGGAGTGTAATATGACAGGTACAGCGTGTCCCTTGCCTTTTCCACAACCTCGTCCATGTTCTCCCTTGACAAGTCCGCTTCGTCAAATGACCCCAATCCCAAAGATTTCAGGCCAGCAACTGCGGAGCATTTTTCGTAGGCGGAGGTTGTGTCGCAGCCCTTCAGGAATATGCGGAGACTGCACCTGTCGAGAGAAGCAGCGAACAGAAGAAACAACGACGGGTACTTCCTGTTGAATTCCCCAATCACGCCGTGAAATGCCTTCATTTTTGCGTCGATGGATTTCCCGGAAGAGAATTTGTTCAGGGAAATTGAATCCTCGACGACCTCGAGCAGCTCCCTCTGGAACACCAATAATGATTTTCTCTCCATTGCTGCAGCTTATCGCCACGATTATATAAATATTCCGCTGCCGCATTGACGAGAAAAAAGGAAATTATCGAGGAGGGCAAAGCGAAAGTTTTATATACAGCCGGTTTATTAGACGGGGAATAGGACATTGAGCCTAAAAAAGGAGGTCATTTCAAATGGCAGAAAAAGTTGCAAAAGCAGGCGTCAAGAAGGAAAAGGGTTACCTCTACTTTGTTGACAAGAGCGGTGACGTATCCCGCGCCAGGATGGCACGGGGCGGAAAGAAAGGGGGAAAAGCAGAGAAGGTTGCCAAGGTTGGCGTCAAGAAGAAGTCTGGCTTCCTCTACTTCATCGACAAGAAGGGAGACATATCCTGCGCCAAGATGGCACGGGGCGGAAAGAAGAAGAGAAGGTAATCACTTCTTTTTTTTCTCTTTATTTTTGGTTATATAAAATATCAGAGGGATTATTCCGGTGATTATGACTGCGAGTGGAATTACTGAGTCGATGGAGTTTATGGCTTCAATGGATGTGGCCATTCCGGCCAGATTATCGCTGCTTTTTACAGTCACTTCTGACCGGATGTAGTTCTTGATCGAGTCGAATATCTGGTAGGTTCCCGGCTGCGTGAATGTGAAGCTGAAATTTCCGCCAGGCGGCATTCTTGTGCCTATGACAAGCTTCCTTTTCTCGTTGATTTTGTAGGCTCTTCCCGAGTCCATATTAATCCAGGTAACAGTGGTGCCTGGACCTATGGATATCTTATCAGGCACAAACCTTTCATTCTCTATTAGTATGGTTATGCTCTTCTCGCCTGATTCATTTTTTTCTTCCGGAATGGGCGACTGCGCTATTGTTTCATTCACGACAGGCTCTTCAGCAATTGGTGGATGGCTGGGCACTTCCTTTGGAGAGCATGACACCAGCAGAATGAAAACCATTAGAAGAGCTACTGCAAACGAACGATGCGGCGCCATGCACCCAACTCAAGGAGGGGGTTATAAATAACTTTCGAATAAGTTATAACAAAAAAGAAAATGAAAAGGAAAAAGGGGTTACTCAACAATAACCATCAGGCTTTTTCCCTTGAACACGACATCAAGGACCTCGAACTTTCCAGGCTGGTTGAATGTGTATTCGTAGGTTGCTCCCGGCTTCAAAAGCGGACTGCTGACGCCAGTTCCAACCTGGATTAGCCTATGAGTGGTGGTATCTGAAACCCTCCAGGTTACAGTAGTTCCAGTTGAAATCTTTATCTCGCTTGGCTCGAAACCTGCCCTTCCCAATATCTGGACTTCTGCACTGCCCCCTGCCGGCTTAGAGACCGGCTCGACGGTTGCAGGCTCCGTGGGAACTGGCTCCACCTGCGGCTCTGCAGGAGCTGCTGGAGCATCTGGCTGTGGCGCAGTTTTCGCGCAACCTGCCACGAGCAGCAGCAACACCGACAACGCCAATAAGTTTAGGATTTTCATGTTTGCACCTCGCTGTTTGCAGTTCAAAATAGCCCTTTGATTTATATAGTTTTCTATGCTTTAGAGGGGGCGCACCATTAAGCAACTGCGATTTTTCCATTTGCCATTATTTTTCCGTTTATCATTATCGCATGGTAATTATATTATTTACCACAATAATACTTATATAGAAGCTGAAATACGTTAAAACCAGCACTAGCAGGGTGGTATCATACAGCGACGAAGAGGTGTTACTATGAAGAGTATTACTCGTTTCTCAATAGGGTTCTTTTTGGTTTTAGTTGTCATTCTAAGCTCATGCAGCATTTACCAAAAGACAGAGAAGCCAAGGGATCCGGGGGTTACATATGTTCCCCTGGAAGAGATTAAGGTCGAGGAAGGAAAGGCTGTAAATGAGTCGAAGAAAGATGCAATTGTAATAATCGTCAATGAAACCCAGTTGGTAAGGATAGAGCCTGAGGCTTTTGACCCGGACAACGACAAGCTGGCATTTTCCTACAGCTTCCCATTGGACCAGAACGGCAGATGGCAGACAACATACGGGGATGAGGGCGAGTATACTGTAACGCTTACTGCATCCGATGGGCAGTTTTCTGTTTCCAAGGATATTCTGATAATAGTAAACAAAAAAGAAGAGCCGCCGCAGATAGATTCGTTTGCGCCGGCGGAGAAGGCTGTCAAGGTTAATGAGGACAGCAGCGTGCTTTTCGCGGTTAACGCAAGCGACCTCAACAAGGACAAGCTGTCGTTTGAATGGAAGCTTGACGGGAAAACTTCATCGGACAGGGATTCATTCCTCTACAAAACCACGTTTGATGATTCCGGCTCCCACACGATAAAAGTGATTGTTTCCGACGGGGTGCTTGAGGCGGATTCATTGTGGTCGGTAACTGTAGACAACGTAAACAGGCTTCCAGTCATCCAGAAGATAAATGACATAAAAGTAAAGGAGACTGAAACGGTCAACATAAACGTCTTGGCATCAGACCCCGACAAAGATGCACTGTCAATCACAATCGGCGACCCGGTAGGAGATGACGGGACATGGAAGACCACTTACGACGACTCCGGCGTGTACACCGTTAAGGTAACCGCATCGGACGGCGTTGACACTGTAAGCCAGGATGTAAAGGTCACGGTTGAGAACGTCAACAGGGCGCCAGTAATAGTCGGTGTGAGCCAGGGATAGATTCTTCTCACCATGAAAAGGATAAGCGCGATAATTGCTTTTGTAGTTTTGTTTTCCACGCTTTCGTATGCGCTTACCACCATTACGGTAAGGGAAACTGAAACCGCAAAAGTCAGGATTGCATTATACGACCCCGACAATGATTCCCTGGCGGTTAATTACACCAGCCCCCTGAACGAAAGAGGGGAATGGAAAACTGACTATGGGGATGCAGGGAACTACAAGGCAAAGGTGATTGTTAGCGATGGTAAGGATACTATTGAGGAGGATTTGCTGATTGTTGTTGAGAAGAAGGAGGAAAAGCCCGTAATCGAGGCTTTTTCGCCCCAGCAAAATGCGGTCGTGATGAAAGAGGGCGATGCATTGGAGTTTTCAATTACAGCGAAGGACATCGACAAGGATTTACTGTCATACACATGGGAGCTTGAAGGAAATCAAGTTGGCAAAGACAGCTCATACACATTTTCTCCGGGATACAATGACAGCGGCCTGCATGTCCTGAATGTGGAAGTTACAGACGGGAAAACTATCTTGTCAAAAGGGTGGCTTGTAAAGGTTGAGGATACTGACAGGAAGCCGGAATTCAGGAAGATACAGGACGTGGTTATGAACGAGGGCCAGAAGGTAACCATAAATTTGGATGTATCAGACCCTGACGGGGATATCACGAGCATTTCGGGCAAATTACCGTCAGGCGCGAAACTTGAGGGAAATTCCTTCACGTGGATTCCCGGTTATGATGCGGTGCAAAAGTCGAGCCTTTCTGAAAAGGGGCTGAAAAAACTCCATCTTCTCAGCAGGGATTTTGTGGTTTCATTTGAGGCATCGAGCAGGAATTTTACCGCAAACCAGTCGCTTACGATTAGGGTAAGGGATGTCAACAGGGCTCCGGTAATAAGCGACTTGGGGAATCTAAGCTACACCGAAGGGGATTTGATAGAGCTAAAGCCGGAAGCTGAAGACCCTGATGGGGATTTTTTAACCGTTACTTATTCAGGATGGATGGGCAGCGGCAAATACCAGACCACATCCAATGATGCGGGAATCCATTTTGTCACCGTCAAGGCTTCTGACGGATTTTCCGACGCGGAAAAAGAGTTCAAAATTTTTGTGAAAGAGAACGACGAGGGGCCGGCAATAGGGAAATTTGAAGAGCGCGTGTTCAGGGAAGGGGAGCAGATAAGGATTCCGGTTGATGTCAGGGGTGCGGATGCATCATTGCTTTCAGGCCCAACAGGCGCAGTGGTGAGGGGTGGTTATTTTGAGTGGATTCCGGGATATGACTTTGCTCTTAAGGGGGAGAAAAAAGGGGTTGTTGCGACAATTCAGGCAGATGATGGCTTGAAGAAAGCCTATGGGGACATTAAAATGATAATCCACGACACCAACAGAAAGCCGGTTCTTACAAAAGTGGAACCCGGAAAAATTGTTGGGGCCTATGCCGGCGAGCCGGTTACATTTTCAGTGGAAGCCATAGACGAGGATGGCGATCCGTTAAGCTATTTCTGGGACTTCGGGCCATTCGAAAGCTATGAAGCAACGCCATCGCATGAAAGGATATTCACAACTGAAGGCAGCAAAAGAGCAGTGGTTATTGTCAGCGACGGAATTGAGGAAGCGGAATATGAATGGGAAGTGGAGGTTGCAAGGAAGGTGGAGCCTGTGCAGAGACAGATTCCGGTGTATCAGACATTTCTTGTGAAGGGCTAGAAAGATATATAAGTTTCTTATGTATCATATTCATACATGCAAACAAAGAAGGTTTCTGCATCTTATCCCGAGCCTGTTGTTTCCCTAGCATTTGACACGCTGCAGATGAACAAGCAGGCATTGGTGTTTGTGAACACAAAACGCTCGGCTGAGAGGACTGCAGAGGAGATTGCAAAGAACATAAAGGACAATGAGGATTTGCTGAAGATTGCGCTGACTGCAAAAACATCTCTAAGCAACCCGACAAAGCAATGCGAGAGGCTTTCCTACTGCCTGAGAAAAGGAATAGCGTTCCACCATGCAGGACTTACGCAGGGGCAGAAAACATTGGTGGAGGACAATTTCAGGAACGGCACCATAAAGATAATATGCTGCACCCCCACATTGGCATATGGCCTTGACCTGCCTGCATTCAGGGTAATAATAAAGGACTTGAAGAGATTTGGGAGGCGTGGCTTAGCCTGGATTCCTGTTTTGGACTACCTGCAGCAGGCGGGAAGGGCAGGACGCCCGAAGTACGACAGCCACGGCGAGGCCATTGCAATTGCAAATACGGATTCCGAGAAAGAGAATATATATGAGAAGTACGTCAAGGGGGAGCCTGAGGAGATTCAGTCAAAGCTTGCCGTGGAGCCTGCATTGAGGATGTATGTGCTTTCCCTTATTGCAACGGGCATGGTCTCCTCCAGGAAAGAGATTTACTCGTTCTTCGACAGGACTTTCTGGGCCCACCAGTACCAGGATTCCGACAGGCTTGCCGAGGTTATTGAGAAGATACTGCTCATGCTTTCCGAGTGGGAGTTCCTTAGGGCAGACGAGGAAGAGGAGGTGTTTAACGCAACACCAATCGGAAGAAGGGTTTCCGAGCTTTGCATAGACCCGTACACTGCCTATTTCATTGTTGAATGCCTGAGGAGGGCAGCAAGCAAAAAGATTGAGGTGTTTTCATTCCTGCACATGATTTCAAGCACGCTGGAAATGAGGCCTTTGGTAAAGGCAAAAACACGCGAGATTGAGCTGCTGCAGCAGGAGCTTGCCAAATACCATGAATTGCTTCTTATGGATGAGCCTCCAATGTACGACGCGGAATATGACTATTTCCTTGATTCCTTCAAGACTGCGCTGATGTTCAGGGAATGGGTGGACGAGAATTCGGAGGAATACCTGCTTGAGAACTTCAATGTGCGCCCAGGCGAGCTGCAGGTGAAGATTGACATGGCGGACTGGCTGATGTATGCTGCACAGGAGATGTGCACGCTGCTACATTTTCCGTACCTGAAGCGCGAGATTTCAAAGGCAAGATTCAGGGTAAAGTATGGCGTCAAGGAAGAGCTGCTTCCCCTGCTCAGGCTCAAGCATATCGGAAGGGTAAGGGCAAGAAAGATGTATTCAAACAGGATAAAAGATTTGGGGGACGTGAAGAAGGCGGATATCATCATGCTGTCGCAATTGCTGGGCAGGAGCATTGCCGCATCGGTAAAGAAGCAGGTTGGGCAGGAATCAGAGAAAACCCTGGAGGGGTTCTGATGCCAAAATTGGTATTGGGAATGCTGTTCAGCGACGATGAATTGATGGGAAAAGCGCTTGATGCGCTGCAGAAGGGATTAGGTGCTGTTTCAGAAAGCCATTCCTACGATTTTGTATTTACAGATTACTATGAAAAAGAGATGGGCAAGGGGCTGAAAAAGAAGTTTGTTGTGATGGGCAAGGATGTTGGGGAAGAAGAGCTTGCGTCAATAAAAATTTTCACAAACCTTGTCGAGGATGGAATGCGAAAGGACGGGAAGAGAACGGTAAACATAGACCCGGGCGTGCTTTCAAAGGAAGGCCTTGTGCTTGCGTCGAACAAGGAAAAGGGCTACAAGCAGAAGATTGGCGAGGGGATTTTTGGGCACAGGGTGTATTCATTTTCACCAAAAGGTGTTGAGACTTTTTTCCACACTTTCCCTGATTTTAGGCAAAAGGATTTAATGGACTGGTTCTTTCGCATGCGTTAAGCCCCTTTGGTCTAGCCTGGATATGATCTAAGCTTGCGGCAGCGGAAATCTCGAAGGGGAGGTTTGCGATGTAAACAGCTTAGGACTCGGGTTCGAATCCCGAAGGGGGCATTATATCTTTGAGTACAGAAAAATTAATATACTATCAAAAAGTGCGTTGGCTTATGAACAATCCGAAAAAATCTCGGCTTTTTGGTGTACCAATTAATTTGGCTGTGGCCATCTGTCTGAGCGGGTCGCTCACATATATACATTTTGTTGAGAAATCCAGAAATAGAAGGCAAGCCACACTCGAATCATTACCCGCAGGATTCGGAACCGAAAGTACATTCACAGAAGGGGGGATTGACAGATTGTTCTCGGAGAATTGCGGCGGCGAGAAGCTTATAGATTTGGTTACGTGGGGTATTGAGAAAAATGGGTTAGGAAAAGATGTCAGCATCGATTATGCCCTTGGAGCATATTCTTCAAAATGCGGACCTAAGCTTGACCAGCTCGTTGAAGATATAAACACTAAGGTTCCAAAGCTGAGCGCATTGTACACGCCAGAAGAGCGATGGGATGCTGAAACAAAAGAAGCCGTTGGGCTATACAGAAAATTGGAGGGTATGCTTGTCTATCACGATTCTCACGAAGACGCTTTGCATTACGGAGCTATTCTTTCTGCATTGGCAGGTGGAGTCTCTGAAAGTGCAGAAAAGCTTCCGGGGTATTGGAATGTAGAGTACTGCAAGGAGGTTGTTGAACTTCTTAAAAAACAGGGGGGCATAGAGAACGACACGATATATTTCAGTACCCTACGGTCAATTGTTACAAGTCAGGAAAAATTGAAAAGGGCAATCCCAGATATGTGGCAAAGGGATAGAGTCGAAAAAGCCAGAGAATATATTGAAACTCTGGGTTATTTGCATGTAGATGTCCAAAACCTGAGAAGAAATTCCGGCGGTGCTGTTATTGAGGTCTCCCTGAATAAGTAGCTATTTCTTCTGCTCCTTGTGCAATCTTTCAACTCTCCCGGTTTTCCACTCCTTCAGAGTCTGTCCGGTGGCTTTCTTAAAGGCCCGGTAAAAGGCGGTGACCGTGGAATAGCCTGCTTTTGAGGCTGCTTCGCGCGTGCTTTTTCCTTTTAGGATTAGCTTCTTCGCCGCTTCAATTTTTCTTGCAACACGCTGTTTTGCAACGTCGGGGACTGGAGCCGTGGCATACAGCTTCTTTTTTGATGGAAGGTAAATTCCATCTCTTTTTATTCTATCAAAATTGCGGTAAATAAACTCGTAAATCTTTTTGGCATCGCTATGGAGGTAAGTTAACCTGCCGTCAACAGGCCTATCACGCTCCACACCTGCATACCGCCTTAATGAATTATTGAGTCCCAAGAGAAAAGTTTTATTACCCCTAAGATAAATTGTAGTGCGGCCGTTTGAAACATGGATGTTTGCCCTTGCGTCAATAACACCCCTGACAAAATCGTCTATGTACTGCTCCGGCACGTCAGGGAATCCCCTTTTGTTTTTTGGCTTGTCCAGGCCGTAATCGGATAGCCTGTAGATGAGATGGTCGCATCCCATTGCACCAAACCAGTAGCTTGATTTTTCCCTTGGGTCCTCTGACAGCGTGTGCCCGCTTTCAAGGGCGTCCATCACTATCCTCACCAAATCCCTATGCTGGGACCTGAAGCAGATAGCCCCGTCTGAGCTGCTGTAACATGATAGGGCAGCACCAAGAATGTACCATTTTTCTGGCGAATCCCTGTCAAAGAAAAACTCATTAATGTATTTGGTCATTCAGATTGGGAATGCAACATGAGTTAAAAATTTATCCCTTCTGCTCCCTGTAGAGTTTCTCGACCATGTCCAGCGTGGAAACATCCTCGGTGGACCTTTCTTCCCTTAATCTCACAACACGCGGGAATCTCAGCGCATAGCCTGATTTGTATGTCGGGGATTTCTGGATTTCCTCGTATGTGATTTCAACAACGACTTTTGGCTTTACAGTAACCTCCCTTCCTTTTTGGGACAATATAATGGGCTTGAGCAGCCGGGTTAACTGCGCAAATGAAACTCCTTCCTCCTCTTTTTCTTTTATTCCGGTTCCAACCTTTCCAACTTCAAGGTAATTGCCTTCATCATCACGGCATGCAAGGGTAAAAGAGCTGAGCCAGCTTGAGCGCTTTCCCTCGCCCCATTCTGCGCCTATGATTGCCAAGTCGAGAGTTTCCATTGTAGGCTTTAATTTTACCATAAAACCAACTCTTGCCCCAGGCTGGTATGGGGCATCAAGCTTCTTTATCATCAGCCCTTCATTGCCGTCTGACAAAGATGCCTTGTAAAATCTTTCCGCTTCTTTTTCTGAGTCTGTAATCAGGCCCCTGGAAACAACAATCCTTCCCTTTAGCGGGGATATGATTTTCTCCAGAATATTCCTGCGTTTTGAGAATGGCTCATTCAGGTAATTCTGGCCATTGTGGGATATTATGTCAAATACGTTTAATTCAACAGGAAATTTTTTTGACATCTCCTCTATGCCATACTTCCTCTTTATGCGCTGGGAGATTGACTGGAAAGGGAGGTATCCGTTTTTGCCTATTCCAACTGCCTCAGAATCAAGTATATATGAATCGCCCCTGACGTGCTTCTTTATGCATTCAACAACATCGGGAAACTGCGATGTAACATTCTCAAGCCGCCTCGTGTACAAGGTAATTTTTTTCCCGTCCTTGTGGCACTGAATCCTGAATCCATCGTATTTGTATTCAAACATGCAGGGTCTTCCGCACCTTTCAAACCCTTCGCCAATATCTTTTACCTTTATTGCGAGCATAACCTTCAGCGGCCTTCCCACTGAAAGTCCAACGTTTTTCAGCCCCGAAATTCCTTTTGACTTTGCAATTTTCGCAACTTCGCCAAAGTCATTGGTCATGTCATATGCGTTCTGGACTATATCCGATATTTTGTTGTACTCTTCCCTGCTGGTAACTTCGTTTTCTTCCAAGCCTATTTCCTTTCCGAAATTTGACCAGATTATTGCGTCTCTCATTGCCCCTGCGCCAACACCAACGCGCATTTCCTCGAGAACCGTGCGAATAATGTACCTTGCTTCCTTGGGAGATGCCGAGCTCAGCAATTCTGTAATTAAGGATATTTTCCTTTCAACTGTGCCTTCTCCGGCTAAACTGGCAAGCTTTTGGATGTTGTCAAACACCTTTGCTACCTTAAGCTCTGCAAACGCCAATGTTGACTGCTTCTTCTTTGCGATTAAGCTTTCTGCAACACTCCCAAGGTCGCCCATTTTGCGCCACTCATTTTCCACCTTATCATGGGGAATGCCGGTTGCGGAGCCCAATGCCTTTACAACTATTTTTGACGCAACTCCAAGCTTTGACTCATTCCAGTCAGGAAAAACCTTGCCTTCCAGCAGGAGCACAACCCTTGGGGCTTCTTCGGCAGAGACCTTGCCCAGGAATTCCGCAATTATGGCAGTCTTCTGAAGCCTTTTGGGCGTAGATTCAAGCTTTTCGTAAATCTCCACCAGCCTTTTGTATTCCATCCGTTAGTTTTATATAAAGGCGATATAAAAAGATTGCCATGGAGTTCGGCGAGTTAGTACTTACAAGAAGGTCGGTGAGAAAATTCAAAGACCAGCCCGTGGAATGGGGCAAGATTGTGGAGATTCTTCACGCAGGCAGATTGGCCCCAAATGCAGGAAACGTGCAGAACTGGAAGTTTGTGGTGGTGCAGGATGAAACCCAGAAGAAGAAAATTGCAGACTGCTGCGACGGAGAAGAGTGGATTGCAAGCGCGCCTGCAATAATCGTTGTTTTGGGGGAGCCTGAGAAAACAGAGAGGATGTACGGGAGCAGGGGAAGATTTCTTTACACAATCCAGAACTGCGCATGTGCGGCAATGAGCATGATTTATGCTGCGCACGACCAGGGATTAGGTGCATGCTGGGTCGGCTCATTTGACGAGGACAAGTTGAGCTCGGCGCTTGTGCTGCCTGAGAATGTTTTCCCCCATGTGATAATACCCATAGGATATGCGGATGAGAAGCCTGAACTGCAGCCAAAGTCAAGGATTGAGCAGGTTACATTCTTTGAGAGATACTGGAACAGGAGGAAGCTTGCTACACCTCATGGGCAGTGGAGCAGGAATGTGATGAAATGGTCGAGGAAGGCGAAGAAGGACATAGAGGAGTTCGGCAGCAAAGTTGAGGAGCATGTCAAAAAGAAGGTTGGGGAGATTAAGGGGAAGATTGGGAGGTAGTTTTCAGATAGTTATTCTGAATTTTAGTGTCTTCTTCAGAATTGAAAAAATTTAAACCCCCCGAAGGGGGAAAATTTTGCCTTCAGTTTTCTCGTTGGGGGTGGTAAAAATGAAGGCAAAGAAAGTTTCACCACAAAGACCAAAGGGTGAGTGTGCAACACGCCAAAATGCCTTGGCGTGCTATATTAGCTCTATCCCAAGCTCCTCTGACAGGGCCACAGACCTTGCATGGGTTGCTTTTTGACTGTCCTTTCCGATAACCCATGGGCTCTTTACCCCTGTAATGATAGTCATCACTATGAGCTTTCCCTTCATGTCATCGGTAACCCTTGCCCCCCAGATGACGTTTGCATCCGGGTCCAAAGTTTCCGTGACGGTTTCTCCAACCTTGTTTATTTCATCGAGAGTCATGTCAGGGCCGCCATGCACATGTATCAAAGCTCCAACCGCGCCTGCATAGTTTATGTCAAGCAGGGGGTTTGACAATGCGCCATTAACAGCTTCCTGGACACGGTTGTTGGTGTCTGAAGAGCCAACTCCGATTACTGCAACGCCGCCATTGGTCATGATTGCCTTGACATCAGCGTAGTCAAGGTTGACCAAAGAGGGAACTGCAATAGTCTCAACAATCCCTTTAATCATAGTCGCAACCAGCTCGTTTGCAACAGCAAATGCCTGCTTAATGGGCAGGTTTCCAGCGATTGCAACCAAGCGGTTATTGTCAATTACTATTACGGTATCGCAAACGCGCCTCATCTGCTCCAGTCCAAATTCCGCCTTTTCAACTCTGGCGCGCTCAATCTTGAATGGCATAGTCACTGTACCTATTACAATAGAACCGGCATCTTTTGCGCATTGGGCAACTACCGGAGCAGCTCCTGTTCCTGTTCCGCCGCCCATTCCTGCGCATACAAACGCCATATCGGTACCTTTCAGTATTTCCTTTATCTTGGCAATGCTTTCCTTTGCCGCTTCGGCTCCCCTTTCAGGAAACCCCCCGCAACCTAGGCCTTTCGTAACTTCTCTCCCAATAAGGAATTTTTGGTCAGCCTGAATCATGTTCAAATGCTGCTGGTCAGTATTGGCCGCAAGAATTTCCGCACCCTTGATGCCTTTTTGGTATAGCCAGTTCACCATGTTATTGCCGGAACCGCCTACTCCAAAAACCTTGATGTTAGCCTGCCCAACCTCAACCCCGCCTATAACCCCTTTCGATGCCTCGATGGCATTGTCAACTAAAAAGCTCATGTTCACCCCTCTTTGTTTTGTGGCTTATGATGTATATTTTCTGATATAGACATCTCTCTACCGAAATGTTTATATCATACCTCCCTCACGTTACCCTTTAGAAACAGCGTTCAAGTTTGCGCCAACGAGCTTGATATGATTGGTATCGAAGCCTAATTCGTACTGATTAACGTTGTTCGAGATGTACAGACACTTGAGTTGATGTGTTTTCGCCAAAAAACACTCGTGGAGGTTTTACGCCAATAAAACGTCCCACACAACTTTTCTTTTATATTACTTAAGGAACTGGTTTATATATTTTTCTCTTCTGTAGAATATGTTTTCTAGAATATATTGATAATGTTTATATAAGATGCCCCTTTCTTAGGGAAAATGACATTGTATTTTATTGGATTGGGGTTAGGGGACTGCAGGGATATAACCCTGAAAGGAATGGAAGCTGTAAAAAAATCTTCAAGGGTTTACTTTGAGGCTTATACTTCCTTGCTGAACTGCAGCTTATCCGAGCTTGAAAAACTGTACGGCAGGAAGGTAGAAATTGCCGATAGGGAGTTAGTTGAGAAGCACGGAGACCGGATTGTTGAAGAGGCATCATCCAAAGATGTCGCATTTCTTGTTGTTGGAGACCCTTTCTGCGCCACAACGCATCAGGACCTAAAGCTAAGGGCAGCCGAAAAGGGCGTGGAAGTCAGGGTTATACACAATGCTTCAATAATATCTGCCATTGGCGAGATAGGTTTAGATGTCTATAAATACGGCAGGATAACCACAATACCTTTCCAGAACCGCAACATTAAAAGCCCCGTTGAGGTATTCCGCCAGAACTTCAGGAATGGGATGCATACCTTGTTTCTATTGGATTTGGAGCCTGCCAATAATAAGTTTATGAAAGTAAATGAGGCAATTGCATATTTGCTTGAGAATGGTGTGGAAGATAAGGTAATCGGCATAGGGATTGCGGGATTGGGAACCGAGAAGTGCCAGATTAAAAGAGGCACATTATACGAGCTGAAGGGGTTGGAGTTTACAAGCCTGCCGCAGTGCCTTGTAATGCCCGGAAAGATGCATTTCATGGAAGAAGAGTGTATTAAACAACAAGGTTTATAAGAAACGTTTTCTCCGTTTGGCTTGCAGCCCCGTGGTGTAGTGGCCAATTGAAGTTTCAGGCCTATCATTCAGCCCTTTGGAGGCTGAGACGGCAGTTCGAATCTGCCCGGGGCTATCTTTTTTACAATCTCCAGACGACTTTCCCCTTCCTATGAACTGACTTTAC
>JACQSR010000024.1 GCA_016211215.1 Candidatus Woesearchaeota archaeon | reverse complement strand
CGGTTTACACGGCCTTTTTCTTCATGTAGCAGGTGTAACAGTAAGTATGAACCCTAACCCCATCATTAGTACTCAGCCTGCAATCCTCAGAACTTTCAATATTTTTGCCGCACGACTCGCATTTGTTATACATCTAGCCCAAAATATAAGGCATAAAAAAGAATATATAAACTTTTCGCGTCTGGGTTATTTCTTTCCAAGTATCCTGAATACCTTGGTGCCGCAGTTAGGACACACGCCTTTCATGGCCTTCATGCCATTCTTCATCGTGGTTTCCTTTCCATCCTTAATCTGAACTTGCTTTTGACATTTCATGCATCTTCCTTCAACCATATAATTCACCTCTTTAGGGCTCACTAAGTACATCTATATTTAAATGTTTCTCACACCAGCTTAAGAATTTCCTGTATGCTGTCTATCTCGTAATCCGCTCCGCTCGTTTTAATGCCTGGATTGCCGTATCTGGCAAAACAAGTCTTTATTCCAAGCTTTTTAGCCCCAATAATGTCCCTTTCAGGCCAATCACCCACCATTAGACAGTTATCCGGTTCTACAGCCAGCCTTTTGACAGCTTCAAGGAAAGGAAGCTCAGAAGGCTTCCTCTGGTGGGTATCCTCAAATACCACCACCACATCAAATAAATCATCTATCTTCATGCTCGCAAGCCTTATCCACGCCTTCATCCTGGGCGCATCGGTAACAATTCCAGTTTTTATCTGCCTAAGCCTTAGCTCGAACAGAACACCCTTTACATGTGGATAAGAATCCAGAAAGCCCATCCTTACCTTTCTATAGGCGACAATCCCGTTTGCAAGTATCCTCATATCAACACCGCCAGCGTGCCTCTCAAGAAACCTCTGGAATATGTGCTGGTCTTCCATCCCGTATTCATCGTACAGCTTGAACAGCGCATCAACCGCTTCCCCCTTGTCCATCCCAAGACCAGCGTCAATCATTGAAGAGATTGCAGCCTCGCAGCTCATGCGCTTCATCTTCATGAAATCTATCAAAGTGTTGTCGAGGTCAAAGAGGACTGCCTTTATCATGGTGCAGTCACTATATTTGCCTTTAAATACCTTAAGGAAAGATTAATTAATTGCAAATTTTTTTAGAGTCAGATGGATACACTTGAGTCAGTAAGATGGATGAAGGAGCATTCTATATTTGACAATTCGTCTTTATGCTATCCTGTGCTGAAGAGGGTGTTCACAGAGTGCCTTGGCACCACATCCGAGAAGGTTCTTATAATAGGCGACATAGGCCTTGAGGGAAAGCAGGTTGCCCCCATCATCGCCTGCGCCTATTATCTTGCCGCCCAGGAGCTTAACATCGAGGCAAAGCTTGTGCTCCAGAACGTATGCAACCGAAGCGTTGATGCCTCCCAGGAAGTGCTTGATTCGCTGAAGGAGTTGAAGGAAAACAGCATGATAATACTCTCGATGTCGGACAAGCTTGGAAACATCCCATATCCTAGCTTCAGGGAGTTCTGCCAGAAAAAAAATCACCGTTTTGTTTCTGCCCTTAGTTTGGGGGATGTACAGACAACCCAGATTAATGATGTCATTGAGCCGATTGACATAAATTACAGAACTCTTCAGTCTCAGCTTCTTAAGCTCAAGGAAATGCTCGATAATGCAGAGGAGGTAAACATTACCACAAAGAGCGGAACTGATTTTACCTACAACATCAAGGGATGCAAGGCATTGCTTTCAGACGGCCTTTACTCTTTGCCGGGCCACGGCGGCAATCTCCCTGCCGGTGAAGTATTCATAGCCCCAAACGGGAAGCGCGTTTCCGGCACCATTATTATTGACGGCAGCTCAAGAAACCACCGCGGAACAACCCTGATAACTGCACCCATCACGCTTACAATTGAAGATGGTTCTGTAGTCAAGGTGGAGGGCAATGAAGAGGCAAGGAAGCTTGAGCAGGCATTCGACTGGGCTGCAACTCTTGCAAAAAATCCGGGTGCGATAAAGCGCGTCGCAGAGCTTGGCTTCGGCCTTAATCCGAGGGCAAAGATAATAGGCTCTGCAGTGGTTGACGAGAAGGTCAGCGGAACTGCCCACATAGGCATCGGCTCCAACCACTGGTTTGGCGGCTCAATATATGCAATCACCCATTTTGGCCAAATATTTAAAGACCCGATGATAAAGGTTGATGGAAAAAGGGTGTCAATCTGATGGAATTCAAGCAGGTAATTTTGGTCAGGCAGGATTTGAAGCTGCCGAAAGGGAAACTTGCAGTGCAGGTCGCTCATGCTTCTGTTGATGCTGTCCTGAAATCAGACAGGAAATGCGTCAATGAATGGAGGGCATTGGGAATGCCGAAGATTGTCTGCAAGGTCGCTGATTTGGACGAGCTGCTGAATTATAAACAACAGGCAGAACAGCTTGGCCTTGCAGTGTCCCTCATAACAGACGCAGGAAAAACAACTGTTGCGCCAGGAACCATTACCTGCCTCGGAATTGGACCTGACAAGGCCGAAAAAATTGACAGGGTAACTGGAAAGCTGAAGATTCTTTGATTAATTTTATAAAGCAATTGGATTATCGCATTGCTGTGGGCCAATAGCTCAGCCTGGTACGAGCGATCGCCTCTTAAGCGATAGGTCGTGGGTTCGAATCCCTCTTGGCCCGTTCATTACAACATCCGTATATCAAAAACCAATAATTTAAATATTCAAGAAGTTTCCGGATGGCCATGGTTAGCTTGGATGTTATGGGAGTAGAGGCCGGAAATAAAATTGAGGAGCTGAGGGAGTATTTCCATATTAAGATTACGGATGAGCATGCAGATGGGTTCTTTGCGATTTTTTTGAGGGAAATATCTCCTGCTCTGAAGACTGAAGGAGAGCTCATGGATGTTGGCAAGCATTATGCAGATGCAGTCAGTAAGGTGTACGGTAACGGTTCATTCCAATTTAGTGATGCGGTTCATGCACTCGTGGAGAGCAGGCTTGCGAAAACAGCTCCGGCTATCAACAAAGGGATAGAGATTTTAGTTGAAACTATCCATCCAATGGGCGGTGGTGAGCACAGGTACTTTGAGGTTGCAGAGATGATGCGCAATGGCAGGGTTCGCAGAGTTGAAGACATAAGCCGTTATGCGTCTTTAAGCAAATTAAACTTCCAAGTGCAATAAAATTAATCCAGCCAAAATCTATTTATCAGAAAACTTCTCTCCAATCTTTCTGTAAGCCTCCCTGAAAGGCACTCCCTTCTTCACAAGCTTGTAAGCTTCCTCGGTTGCATAAAGTTCTGGCGTCATTGCCTTGCTGCAGTTTTCCTCGTTTACCTTGAGCCCCGAAAGAACTAAGGCCATCATTCTCAGGCAGGATTTCGTTGTTTCAATTGAGTTTATCAAAGGCTCTTTTGTCAGCTGCAAATCCCTGTTGTAGCCGGACATCAAATTGCCAATCATGCTCTTGACCTTGAATTCCTCCCCTAAAACAACATGGTATTTTGCCCTTATCAGCTCAAGCACATCAGGATTCTTCTTCTGCGGCATTATGCTGCTTCCGGTGCAGAATTCCTTTGGCAATGAAACATATGCAAATTCCGCCATGCTGAATAGCATCATGTCCGTTGCCAATTTGTTCAGGTCGTACATTACAGACGACATAACATTAATAATCAAAGACTCAAACTTCCCCCTTGAGAGCTGGCAATGCATTGGATTTCCCATCACACGTGAGAATCCCATTTCCTTTGCCGTGAATTTTCTGTCTACGGCAAAAACAGGAACTCCAAACCCGGCTGCGCTGCCAAGGGGATTTTGGTCGATTATGCCGTAAATAGAGTCAAGCAATTTTAGGTCATCATTAACTGAATCACAATAGCTCCCCAGCCACATCCCGATTGAGGATGGCATGGCTTTCTGCATGTGGGTGTACCCCGGAAGCTGCACCTTGGAGTATTTTTTTATTGCACTCCTCAATGCATCCTGATAATCTTTCAGCAGCGCCCTGATTTTGTCCAATTCATTTTTCTCATAAAGCCTCAAAGCGGCAAGAACCTGGTCGTTTCTGGACCTTGCGGTGTGGATTTTCTTCCCAACCTCTCCGAGCTTCAGCGTCAGGTAGTTCTCGATTGCCGTGTGGCAGTCTTCGTCTTCTTGGTTTATCCTGAATTTTCCGCTTGCATTAAGGGAACTTATTTCGGCAAGGCCCTTCAGCAGTTTCTTCAGCTCTTCTCTGTTCAGGATTCCTGCTCTTTCAAGCATCCTCGCGTGGGCTTCGGAGGCGATTAAGTCATAAGGCAGAATCTTAAAATCAAGAATATAATCATTGCCAACCGTAAACCGTTCAATCTCCCTGTTCAGCTCAAAATCCTTTTTCCAAAGCTTCATAGCAACCCCTCAGCTTCATCAAACCCAAGCATAAGGTTCATGTTCTGCACTGCCTGCCCCGAAGCCCCTTTAATAAGATTGTCAATTGTAGAAACAACAACAAGCTGGTTGTTTTCGTCTGTTTCAAACCCCCCAATGCTGCAGAAATTTGTCTTTTGGGTAGACCTGATTTCAGGTACCCCGTCAGCTATTTTTGTAAACTGCGCATTTCTGTAAAAACTGCTGTATGCTTTGATTATTTCACTTTTTTTCATATTCTTCTTGAGCAGCATATGTGCAGTGCACATCATTCCCTGGAAAGCTCCGAATACATGCGGCGTGAAGCTCAGCGGCGCTTTAATGAACTGCTCTATCTCATACTTGTGGCGATGGCTGGTTAGCTTGTAGGCAATCAGGTTGTCCTTTACTATCGAAGGGTCTTTTGCATATGCGCTCTCCTTTCCCGCTCCGGACCATCCGGATTTGCAGTCAAAAACAATGTACTTTGCATATTTCTGCACGGGATATGCAGCCAAAATGCACGCGGTCGCATAGCATCCCGGATTAGCGACGATTCTTGCCTTCTTTATCCTTTCCCTGAACAGTTCCGGAAGCCCGTATACTGCGGTGTTCTTTTTTACCGGCGATTTTACATTGTAAATTTTTTCATAAGTTTTCATGTCTGAAAACCTGAAATCTGCCCCAAGGTCTATTATTTTTATTCCCCTGTCCAGCTTTATTGCCATATCGGCTGACAATCCGTGTGGAAGTGCAATGAATACAGCATCCGGCTTTAGCCTGTTTATTTCATCAATAGAATAATCCGTATACCTCAAATTACCGCCAAAATCAGGATACAGCTCCTTCACCCTTTTTCCTGCATGGCTCCTGCTGTTTGCAATCGCAAGGGAAACCCCCTTGTGCCTGGAAAGAATCCTGACCAGTTCATGCCCCGTGTATCCGCTTGCCCCGATAATGCCGACTTTCATAAGACCTGCCCCAGTATCCCGACGCACTTGTCAATCTCCTTTTTTGTTGCTGTCAGCGGCGGCAAAAATCTCAATGTGCGCTCGTGCGCGCAGTTGACAAGAAGGCCCTTTTCTGCGCATCTTCCCACAATCTCCTTGCCCGTTATGTTCAGCTCAACCCCTATCATAAGCCCCAACCCGCGAACCTCTTTAATGCACGGTGACTTAAGCTTTCTAAGTTCGCCGGAAAAATAAGCACCCATCTTCCTTGCATTTTCCATCAGCTTTTTCTTCTCCACCACGCTTATCACATGGAGGGCAGCGCTGCTTGCAAGGCAATTTCCCCCAAAAGTTGAGCCATGGCTTCCGGGAGTGAAATTTATACCTTTCCCAGTAATTGTGGCCCCGATTGGAACACCGTTTGCAAGCCCTTTTGCAAGCGTTACAATGTCCGGCTTTATCCCGTAGCTCTGATATGCAAAAAATTTTCCAGTCCTTCCATTGCCTGTCTGAACTTCGTCAAGTATGAGCAGTATATTGTGCCTGTTGCATATTTCCCTTAGCTGCTTGAAATAGCCTTCCCTGAAAAATCTTACGCCGGCTTCGCCCTGAATCGGCTCTATCATTACCGCAGCAGTATTCTCCGTAATGGCGCTTTCAACTTCATTCTCGTTCACAATCACAAAACCAGGGAGATGGGGCTGAAAGTCTTTCTTGTATTTTTCGTCCCATGTTCCCGCCATGCTGCCAAAAGTCCTGCCGTGAAATGCAAACCTTACGGTGATTATGTCGCTCTTCTTGGTGTGCTTCCTTGCAAGTTTTATTGCGCACTCATTTGCCTCTGTACCCGAATTCGACAGGAACACCCTGCTTAAGCCCGATAATTTCACGAGCTTCTTTGCAAGCTCCACTTGGGGTTCCGTGTAAAATAAATTTGTTGTGTTGATGAGCTTCTTTGACTGCTTCTCCAGGACTTTTGCCAGCCCGATATCGCCATGCCCTATCAGGCAGCTTCCTATGCCCCCGATGAAATCAAGGTATTTTTTACCTTCCTTGTCCCAGACATAGCATCCTCTGCCGTGTTCCAGCACGAAATCCGGCCGCGTGTATGTGCTCATGAGAAATTCCCTTTCTCCCCCTATAACCTGCCGTGTGTTCATTTTACAATCTCAGTCCCTATTCCTTTTTCAGTAAATATCTCGAGCAGCAATGCATGCTTTATGTCTCCGTTAATCAGGTGCGCCTTCCTTACGTTGTGGTTTACCGCATCTACGCAAGCAAGCACCTTTGGAATCATGCCTGAAGTAATCTCGCCGCTCTCAATGTATCTCTTTGCGTTTCCGGTTGAGAGGTGGGAAACAAACTTTCCGTCTATCCTCACTCCCCTGACATTAGTGATTATTGTGAGCTTCTCCGCCTTCAGCTCTTGGGCAATCCTGGTTGCTACCGTGTCTGCATTTATGTTCGTAACAATGCCCTTTTCCTTCCCCAACGGCGAAACAACCGGGATATATCCGCTCCTCACGGCCTTGAGCAGGATAGGCCTGTTAATCCCCACAATGTCGCCAACATACCCTAATTTGCGGTCTGTTATCTTCGTTGCAATAAGGCTTTCGGTGCAGTCCTTTGCCTTTACGCCGTTTTCCTTCAAATGGTGCACGCAAACCTCATTTATCTTCCTGAAAACCCTTTTGGCAATCTCAAGAGTCTTTTTGTCGGTTACCCTAAGGCCATTGATAACCTTTTTCGGGATGTTTGCCTTTATCATCTCCCTGTCCAATTCAGGACCGCCGCCGTGCACAAGGATTACGTTAAGCCCCATAATCTTGAGTATGCTTATGTCGGTGAATATGGATTTTGTGCAGTCATCATTAACCATGGCGTTGCCGCCAAACTTCACCACCACAATCTTCCCCCTGAACGTTTTCACATACTGCAGCACTTCTGCAAGTATCCCTGCCTTTTTCTGAATCTCTTCCATTTTAGGTGGAGTACTCCGCGTTTATTTTAATGTAATCATAGCTCATGTCGCATCCGTATGCAGCTGCCTTTGCATTTCCCATCCCAAGGTCGATTGTTATGGTTATTGTCCTGTTATTCTCAATCAGCTTTGATATGCTGTAGCTGTCAAAATCACTGACTTCAACCCCGTTCTCAACAATAACCCTGCCGTTTATGGATATCTTTAATTTCTTCTCTATGAAAGAGCCGGTGCTGTTTCCAACCGCGCACAATATTCTGCCCCAATTGGGGTCGCTGCCAAACAGGGCGCATTTTACAAGCGGGGATGAAGTAACCCTCTTTGCGATCTTCCTTGCATCTTCGTATGTCTTTGCGTTTATAGCCTCCACAATCATGAGCTTCGTTGCCCCTTCCCCATCCTGCGCAATCAGCTTTGCAAGCCCTACGCATGCGGCATCCAACGCTTCCCTGAATTCCTTTTTTCCGGCTTTCTTGCTGCCATTCGCCATTACTAAAACCATGTCAGATGTTGAAGTGTCCATGTCCACGTTTACCATGTTGAATGACTTGTCGGCTGCATCCCTTAATGCATTGTGAAGCTCCTTTGATTCCACCTTTGCATCGGTTATGATAAATGCAAGCATGGTTGCCATGTTTGGTGCTATCATTCCGGAGCCCTTCGCAGCGCCGCATATTTTAAACCCATTCCCGTGAACTGTGATTTGCTTCTTTATCTTGTCCGTCGTAAGGATTGCCTCGGCGAAATCGCTCTCTGCCGAAAGCTGCTTCCTGATGCCCGTAATTCCTTTTTCGAACTTATCCATGGGAAGCTGCTTTCCAATTATCCCTGTTGAGGCAATAAGCACGTATTCCTTATTAATTTCCAGCTCATCTGCCGCCATCTTTGCAATCTTCCTGGCATTTTCCAGTCCCTTTGCACCGGTACCTACATTTGCATTCCCGCTGTTCACAACTACTGCCTGCGCAACACCTTTCTTAAGATTCTGCTGCGTGACATAAACCGGAGCCCCCTTTACCCTGTTTTTTGTGAATACGCCCGCAGAAATGCACGGAACAGTGGAGTAGAGAATAGCGAAATCCTTCCTCGCCTTCTTTATTCCGATGTTTTTTCCCAGCGACAAAAATCCCGGGATGCAAAAGCCTTCATTTGTAATTTTCATTTTAGCAGTGCAATCATTATTGCCTTCTGTATGTGGAGCCTGTTCTCAGCCTGGTCATATACCAATGATTTGTTGCTGTCAATCACCTCATCGGTAACTTCCGAACCCCTTGTTGCAGGCAGGCAGTGCATGAAATACCTTTCCCCAATCAGCTTTTTGTTCACCTGATATTCCTTTAGCTTTTTTATCTTTGTTTCCTTTTCGCTCTCCTGCCCCATCGACACCCATGTGTCAGTGTAAACAACATCCGCATCCCTTACAGCTTCTCTTGGGTCGGAAGTCCAGTATTCAGGCTTGCTTAACGGCTTGTATTCAGCAGGGGTTGCAACCTTAATCTTCATCCCAAAAATATTTGCCGCATTTACCAATGAATTGCAGACATTGTTTCCATCACCAACGTATGCTATGACTGCATCCTTGCCCATGTGCTCAAAAATGGTCATGATGTCGGCAAGGGCCTGGCACGGATGATACAAATTGCTAAGCCCGTTTATTACCGGAACACTTGATGCCTCCATCATCCCGTTAATTGTATTATGGTCGTAAACGCGCGCCATCATTATATCGCAATACCTGCAAAGGCACTTTACTTCATCCTTGATTTTTGCCTTGTTATGCATTGTGGATACATCAAGGTATATTGCATGCCCCCCAAGCTGCGTCATTCCCGCTTCAAACGAAATCCTCGTGCGCAATGAAGGCTTCTCAAACCACATAACCAGCGTCTTTCCTTTCAGCGCATTGCTGTAATTGGCAGGGTTTTTCTTTATGTCAACTCCCAACTTAATAATCTGCAGCAAATCCTTCTTCGAAAAGCACAGCAGGTTTGGCAGGTGCTTCATCTTTTTGCAGACAGCTTAAGCCTCAACGCATTCAGCCTTATGAAGCCCTTCGCGTCTGTCTGGTCGTAGTTGCCAAGCTTGTCCATGCTCGCAATGTTCTTGTCGTAAAGGGATTTTTCAGACTCCCTTCCTGTAGCAATCGCATTGCCTTTGTACAGGCTCATGTAAACCTTGCCTTCGACATGCTCCTGGCTCTTCTCGACTGCCGCCATGAGAAACTCCATCTCGGGCGAGAACCAAAAGCCATAGTATATCAGCTCTGCAATCTTCGGCATAAGCATGTCCCTTAGGTGGCATACCTCCCTGTCCAATGTCAATCCCTCAATGTCGAGATGCGCAATCCTCAATATGGTGCCTGCAGGGGTTTCATACACTCCCCTTGACTTCATTCCAACAAAACGGTTCTCCACAAGGTCTATTCTTCCAATGCCGTTTGCAGCCCCAATCTCATTAAGGTGCGAGAACAATTCAAGAGGCCCTGTAAATGTCTTTCCGGTGCTTACGTTTGTTGCCGCTACAGGAACTCCCCGCTTGAACTCTATCATTATCCTTGTCTCCCTGTCCGGGGCATTTTTCGGCGATATGGTTTTCTTGAACATGTCCTGCTGCGGCTCAAACTTTGGGTCCTCAAGAACGCCTGCTTCATAGCTTATGTGCATTATGTTGTCATCCATGCTGTAAGGCTTTTCCAGGGTGGATGTTATCGGTATGTTGTTTTCCTGGGCAAACTTAATCATGTCGCTTCTCCCCTTGAACTGAGCCAAAAACTCCGGGTCTTTCCACGGGCTTATAATCTCCGCATTTGGCATCAATGTAAGGTATGTAAGCTCAAACCTTACCTGGTCGTTGCCCTTTCCGGTTGCGCCATGCGATACAACATTGGTATTCTCGCTCTTTGCAACATCAATCTGGTGCTTCGCAATTAAAGGCCTTGCAAGCGAAGTCCCCATGAGGTATTTCCCCTCGTATATTGCGTTTGCCTTAAGCGCCCTGAACACATAATTCTCAATAAACTCCTTCTTTGCATCCACAATGATAACCTTTGATGCCCCAACTTTCAGCGCTTTTTCCTTCGCCTTTGCAAAATCATCGTCCTGGCCTATGTCTGCCATGAAGCAAACTACCTCATAGCCCTTGTTCACGAGCCATTTCAATATTACAGAGGTATCCAGCCCTCCGCTGTAAGCAAGCACAACTTTCTTCGCCATGGTAATCCCCCCTTGTGTTTTTGTTCTTTCTATGAATAGATTATAAATCTATTGACCGAAAAAGGATAAAAAATTGAATCATTGTCCGGTTTGAGACACGGCGCAAGATTTATATAATCTCATATTTCATGGCCGCCTATGGCATCGAACAATTGGTGGTGGGGGAGAACGACAAGCTTGGACCTGCACGGATGCAACGAAAAATTGCTGAAGGACCCAAAGGCCATAAAACGCTTCATTAAGCAGTTGGCCAAGGTGATAAGCATGAAAAGGCACGGTCCTGCAATGGTGGAGCCGTTTGGAAGCGGGAAATTAAAGGGATGGTCGGCAATGCAGTTCATAGAAACCTCTTCAATTGTTGTTCACTGCGATGATAAGGGAGGCCGCGCCTTTATTGACATTTTCAGCTGCAAAAGGTACAATCCAAAAATTGTTGCCGATTTCTCCAGGAAGTTTTTTGGCGCAAAGAATTTTTCTTTGTACGTTGAAGAAAGGATTTAAGAGCTGTTGAATACACAAAAACACAGCATATGCTTCGGGACGAAAAGTGCAAAATACTGGCGAAGCGCTTGGCTAATCAAGAAACAATCTTAAACCTTTTTCCCTTCTTTGCCTTTTCTAATGTGTAGTCTGCAACCTTGTTTTCCGAAGCCCATTTCTTTGCAGACTCTTCCGTACTGAACGTCCTTGCCCTGTTGGTTTTACCTTTTGGATGGAAGAAGTCATACTGATTCACATGGGTGCTCAGGCAAAACACCCTCTTGACTCTTGTGTGTATCTTCGGCATAAGGCTGAAAAATCCGGGCTGGTTTAAATAGTTAATCCTTTTTCTCCGCCAAAAGGTTCTGCAAAGAATGATACGCGGAAAGCGAGTCCTTCTTCTGGAGTATAAGCGTTAATTCGGTAAATGTTGACACAATCTCGAATATGTTGATGTTTTCCCAGGCAAGCCTCCTTATAACCGTGAAAATAACCCCGGGCGTGTGTATAAAATCCCTGCTGAATGTAAGCGTCAATGAAACAAGGCCTTCCTCCCTGTTGAGTATCTTTTCCCCCTTAAGGAAATCAACAAGCTTGTCATGGTATTTCTCGCTGATTACAACTGAAACCTCGTAATTTCCTATTATGATGTTAAGGGTATCTCCTTTCTCAAAATCGACAAGGTGGTATATGCTCTTCAGCTTTGCCAGCAGCGTTGGCGTCCTGCGCACCGTGAAGTCCACCAGGCTGGTCTTCATTATAAGCTCCGAGTGCTTTGGAAACTTTGACGCAGAGATGTTTTTCTTCTCAACCTCGTCGCCGTGCCTCCTAAGTGCCATGGCTACTGCCGCGTGCTTTACCTTCTTTCCAAGCTCCTCCTCGATAAGGGGTGTAAGCTCTTCGGCAAGGTTTCCGTAGCTGATTATCCTGTTGCCCAGCGCCTCCTCTAGAAAAGGGCGCTCCTGAACTATCTTCTTGACTATGTGGCTTACTGTTACCATTTTATCCAGTTGTTCGTGGAGCAACATAAAGTTTATATACATTTAAAAAGTTTTAGAATTAGGGTTGGTATGAAAATTGCAATCATAGGATACGGGCAGATGGGGCATGAGATAGAAAAGGCTGCAGTGGAGCGCAGCCACGAGGTAGTTTCCACCATAGACCCCTACTCAAAGGACGCAAGGTTTTCAGAAATAAGTGCAGAATCACTTGCAGGCGTGGATGTTGCAATTGACTTCAGCCACCCTTCTGCTGTTCTGGGCAACATAAAGAAAGTTTCGTCAATCGGAACAAACCTTGTTGTTGGAACCACGGGCTGGTATGAACACCTCGAAGATGTTAAGTCAGATATAAGGCGCTCAAGCATAGGTTTTATCTACTCGTCAAATTTTTCACTTGGCGTAAATTTGTTTTACAGCATTGTTGAATCCGCCGCAAGGATAATGAACAATGCCTCTTCATACGACGTTGCAGGCATGGAGATTCATCACAGCAAAAAGGCAGACTCCCCTTCCGGCACCGCAAAGTCAATCGCGGAAATTCTCCTGAAAAATATCGGGAGGAAGGACAAGGTGTCTTACGATAAGATGGACGGGAAGATACAGCCCAACGAGCTTCACTTTGCTTCGCTGCGTGCAGGCTCCATTCCCGGGACCCATAAGGTGATATTTGATTCCGCTGCTGACACGATAGAGCTTACACATACTGCAAGGTCGCGCCAGGGATTTGCATTGGGCGCAGTATTGGCTGCAGAGTTCGTAAAAGGAAAAAAAGGCCTCTTCACGGTATCAGACATGATGGAAGAGCTTATCAAATGAGGTGCAGAAATGTTTAAGGGAGCAATTACGGCAATAGTTACCCCGTTTCACGAAGACGGGTCAGTGGACGTCAAGGCGTTTAAGAAACTCATCGACTTTCAGATTGGGAACGGCATAAATGGGATTGTGCCCTGCGGCACAACAGGAGAAAGCCCTACCCTCTCGCACGAGGAGCACGATGAAGTTGTTGCCATGACTGTGAAGTATGTCAGGGGCAGGATTCCTGTAATTGCAGGCACAGGCTCAAACTGCACGCGCGAAGCAATAAGGATGACTTCCCACGCAGAGAATGCCGGTGCGGATGCATGCCTGCTTGTCAACCCTTACTACAACAAGCCAACTCAGGAAGGGCTTTACAGGCATTTCAAGGCAATTGCGGATTCGGTTGATTTCCCGTGCATTGTTTACAACATAAAAGGAAGAACAGGAGTTAATGTTGAAACATCTACACTGATGAGGCTTGCAAATGACTGCCAAAACATCAACGGCGTTAAGGAAGCATCCGGCGACATAAACCAGATGAGGGAAGTGATAAGGCAGCGCCCCTCAAATTTCAGCGTGCTGAGCGGGGATGACAACATGACATTGGAGCTGATAAAGTCGGGCGGCGATGGCGTAATATCGGTTGCAAGCAATTTGGCTCCGGATATTGTGGGCAAAATGGTCTCCAGCGCCCTAAACGGCAACATTGCAGAAGCAGAGAAGCTTAACGCTTACCTGTCGCCTTTGTTCGAGGCAATATTCATCGAGACTAACCCCATTCCAATAAAGGCTTCTCTTGCCATGAAAGGCTTGGTCAAGGAAACTTACCGGCTTCCGATGTGCGAGATGAGTCCCAAAAACAGGGAAAAGCTGAAGGCAGTCCTCCAGCAGATGAAGATTCTGTAGGCATTTCTATGATTTGGAAAAGCGTCAGGGAGCTGGAAAACAGAAACGGAGTTCTTTACTTCGGCGGCTGCAGCGTTTTGGAGCTTGCCGGAAAATACGGCACTCCACTGTATGTTTATTCGGAATCAAGGATTAGGGAAAATTACAGAAGGCTTCTTGATGCCTACAAAAAAAGATACCCCCAATTTAAGGTATACTATGCCATAAAGGCAAACAACAACCCTGCAATCGTGAACATACTGCGAAGCGAGGGTGCAGGGGCAGATGCATCATGCGTTCCGGAAATAAAAATGGCCCAGCAGGCAGGAATGCCAAATGAAGACACCCTTTATTCAGGCGTGTACAACAGCGATGATGAGCTTAGGTATGCGGTTGAAAACAACGTCCGTATTAACCTTGAGGATATCTCCCAGCTTGAGAGGCTCAAAAAAATGAAAGTGCCGGCATTTCTCTGCTTCCGCATCAACCCCGGCATGGGCTCGGGGAAATTCCAGGGCTTGGTGTTTGCAGGACCTGACGCAAAATTCGGAATCATAGAGAGGGACGTGAAAAAGGCCTACGAGACTGCAAAATCCCTTGGCGTTGAGTCGTTTGGCATCCACATGATGACAGGCTCCTGCATACTCAATCCTGATTACTTTGAGCAGGTTGTTGGAAAGCTCCTCGACATCGCAGGCCCGATTGCACAGCAGCTTGGGATAAAATTCGATTTCATCGACATAGGCGGCAGCCTTGGCGTTCCTTACACTCCTGATGAAGAGGAGCTGGACATGGATATGGTTGCAGAAAAGGTCGTGAGCAAGCTAAAGGAAAAATTAGCGCAATATGACATGGGGGAGCCATTCCTCATTCACGAGCCCGGTCGCTATCTTGTGTGCGATGCAGGAATTCTCGTTGCAAGGGTTTGCTCCATAAAGAGCGGATACAAAAAGTTTATAGGCATTGACGCAGGCATGAACAACCTCATGAGGGTTGCCCTGTATGACGCATACCACCACATTCTGTACGCAAACAACCTAGGAGACAGTGAGCGCGAGGCAGTCAACATAGTGGGGCAGATATGCGAAAACACCGACCAGTTTGCAAAAGGCCGAATGATGCCGAAAAGCATTAAAGTAGGAGATGTTCTTGCAATCCTTGATGTTGGCACTTATGGATTTGGCATGGGCAGCCAGTACAATTCGCGCCCAAGGCCTGCTGAAGTGCTTGTATGCAACGGCGCTTCGGAGCTGATAAGGCAGCGTGAATCTTTCGGGGATTTAATCAGGGGCACAGCAGTTCCCAAGAGGCTTCAATATGGTAAAAAGGAACATTAACATTGCACGGCTTCCTTCGGCTTATCTTTTTCCGGAGATAGGCAAAAGGAAAAAAATGCATTTGGAAAAAAACCCCAATGCAAAGATAATCAGCCTGGGCATAGGAAATACCACCGAACCTATAACGCCGCACATTGCTTCTGCCCTGAAAAATGCTGCCCAGGGATTGGGCACTGTTGATGGGTACACCGGCTATGGCGAAGAGCAGGGAATGCCTGAACTTAGGAAGAAAATTTCCAGCCAGGTTTATAACGGAAAAATAAGCCCTGAGGAAGTTTTCATTTCAGACGGTGCAAAGTGCGACATCGCAAGGCTTCAGGTGATGTTTGGCAGCAATGCGAAAATAGCAGTCCAGGACCCGTCTTATCCCGTGTATGTTGACGGCAGCATAATAATGGGGCAGGGCGGAGATGCAGTAAAAGGCCAGTTCGGGAACATAGTTTACATGCAGTGCACACCTGAAAACAATTTCTTCCCCGACCTTGGCAAAATTCCCAAAACAGACCTTATCTATTTTTGCTCCCCTAATAATCCCACGGGCGCAGTCGCTACAAAAGAGCAATTAACTTCGCTTGTTGGGTTTGCAAGGAAAAACGCATCAATTATAATCTTTGATGCGGCATACTCCGAATTCATCTCGGAAAGGGGGCTTCCAAAGACAATTTACGAGATTGATGGTGCAAAGGAAGTTGCAATAGAGATAAATTCATTCTCGAAGTCTGCCGGTTTTACAGGAGTTAGGCTGGGCTGGAGTGTTGTTCCAAATGAACTGAAGTATGCTGATGGTTATCCTGTCCGCAGCGACTGGAACAGGATTGTAACCACGCTTTTCAACGGCGCGTCAAACATTGCCCAGCACGGCGGAATTGCTGCCCTTGACGATAAAGGCCTTAAGGAAATAAAATCATTGGTGTCATACTATATGGAAAATGCCTCAATGATAAGGTCTGCATTGGAATCCTTGGGCATAGAGGCTTACGGCGGCATCAATGCGCCTTACATCTGGGCGCGCATGACCGGAAAGAATTCATGGGATACTTTCGAGCGCATCCTTGACAAATGCAATGTTGTAACAACCCCCGGCTCAGGATTTGGCCCTGCAGGAGAAGGCTTCATACGGTTCAGCGCATTCGGGCATCACGCAGATGTCAGGGAAGCTTGCGATAGGATGAAGAGGAATCTTTGAATTGGGCGGGTCAAAAAAAGAAGTAGTATTAACTCAAAAGTGGGTAAAATGAAAAGTTTTAAATAAACAACTTCAAACCTATTAGTCATGAGAAGTGAAACCCAATATTCTTTAATATCTGGTTTGGTTGGCCTAACAATTTTGGCCGGAGCAGGGTATATTGCTTATAAGGGTATTCCGGGCATTGTAAGAGGTTATAGTGCTATTTTTTCTTCAACACCCGCCATTGAGGTTCACGTGAAGGATTTGGATTGTAACGGATTGCCTGAGACGTTTGTTGAAATAGGGGGAGTAAGGTATTTCTCAGAGATTGATGGTAAACTCCCAGCGGTTGGTAAGCATAAACCAGTTGAAGAGTGCATTAAAACCCCATAGGGAAATATTTTTCTGCAGCTTTTTCCCGCAATAAGAAGTTACTTTTTTATACTGGATATTGATTCGGTAGTATATGCCCGAAAAAGTAGTGCACTGGGCTGACCAGATTGCCCATGAAGTGAAAAACCGTGTTGAAGCGGACGATGCTCTGAAGAGCATTGTGAAGAAGCACGGCTATATAGTTCTCGACGAGAAAACGCCTTCCGGCATAATACACATAGGCTCCGGGCGCGGCTGGGTTATCCACGATGCAATTGCCAAGGCCATGCGCGACGCGAAGATGAAAGCCCGCTTCATATTGTCATCCGACGACATAGACCCCATGGACAAGCTTCCGGGCTACCTTGACAGGAAATTCGAGAAATACATGGGAATGCCGTTCCGAAGCATTCCAAGCCCCGTTGAAGGGTATGACAGCTTTGCGGATTATTACTTCATGCAGTGCGTCGAGAAGTTCGAGGAGTGGGGCATAAAGGCGGAAATAGAAAGCACCGGAAAAATGTACGACAGCGGCGCATTCAACAGCGCAATAAAGACCGTTCTTGACAATTCGCATAAAATCAGGGCAATCTTTGAGAGAATATATGAAAAGCCATACGACAAGCTGCCTTTTAATCCAATATGCGAGAACTGTGGGAAAATTGGAACGACGGTAGCTGCCAATTGGGATTCCGGCAATGAGGTTTTATCCTACAGGTGCGAAAAAGACCTTGTTGAATGGGCTCAGGGCTGCAATCACGAGGGCAAAATATCTCCTTACAACGGAAACGGAAAGCTGCCATGGAAAGTCGAGTGGGCTGCAAAATGGATTTCGTTGGGAGTTGTGTGCGAGTTTGCTGGAAAGGACCACTTTACCAAAAAAGGCTCAAGGGATGTCGCAGTTGCAGTCTCGAACGAGGTTTTTGATTACATGCCGCCATATCCGTCATCAAAAACTTCAATCGGCCAGGGTTATGAGTTCTTCACAATTTCCGGAAAGAAAATGTCAACCTCAAAGGGTTTCGGAGCAGGTTTCGCCGAGATATCATCCATCCTTCCGCCAAGAATACTGAGGTACCTTCTTGTACGCACAAGGATTCACGCTGCAGTCGACTTTGACCCTTACCGTGCCAATGACCTTATACTCCTGTTTGACAGGTTTGACAAGACCGAAAGGATTTATTTCGGGGAAGAAAAGATTGACAATGAGACTGACTTGGAAAGCCAGAAGAGGGTATACCAGCTTGCCCACATAGGGGAACTGCCAAGGAAAATGCCGATGCAGATACCCCTTAGCCTTGCAGGCATGGTAATTCAGATAGGCCTCAATGAGGAAGGGGCAATCAGGATTCTGCAAAACACCGGGCATCTCCCAAAAGACCTTTCCGGGCCAGACCATTATTACGTAATGGAACGTTTGCATGACGCAAAAAACTGGATAGAGCATTTTGCCACTGAAGAATACAGGTTTACGCTCCGGCAGGAGCCTCCCGAAATTAACCTCCCTGGCGGGTTAAAAACAGCATTGAGGGAAATTCCCCGTATTTTAAGGGAAACAAAAGACGAGAAGGAGCTTCACAACAAATTCTACGTGCTTTGCGAGGAGCACAAAATAGACATAAAGGACTTCTTCAGGGCATCTTACAACATTCTCCTCAACCGCGATAAAGGCCCAAGGCTGGCATCCTTCCTCCTTGCAGTTGGCCATGAAAAGGTTTCCAGGCTGTTTGGAAATATTTAATGTTTCCACAGCAACATCACATTTTTATATTCTGTTTCTTGCAAAATTCACTATGATAGTGATGAAATTTGGGGGCTCTTCGGTTGGCAGTGCAGACAGAATCCAGAATGTGTGCAGCATAATAAGGGAAAATCTGGACAAGCACCCTGTAGTCGTGGTTTCCGCCGTCGGCGGAATAACAGACAAGCTGATACACGCGGCAAGGGAAGCCCAAAAAGGCGCATTTGAGGAGATAAAGAAGAAGCACGATGAAATTCTCATGCAGCTTGGCCTTGGAACTGATCTTCTTGCAGAAGAATATTCCGGGCTCCAGAAATCCCTTGCAAGCCTGTCAGGAAACGGCCTTAACGCAAAAATGCTTGATGCAGTTGTAAGCTTTGGCGAGAGGATGTCCGCAAAGATTATTGCCTCAAACCTTTCAAAAAATAACATTGCCGCAAAGCCGTTCAATGCGTGGGAGCTTGGATTGGTCACTGATTCAAATTACGGATGCGCTGCCCCATTGCAGGAATCTTACCAAGTTATTGGGCAGAGGCTGTCAGATTCTTCCTTCATCCCCGTCATTACAGGTTACATAGCAAAGGAAAAGAACGGAAACATCACCACCCTCGGAAGGGGAGGTTCTGATTATTCCGCAGCAATATTCGGCGCTGCAATTAACTGCAGTGAGATACAGATTTGGACTGATGTTGACGGCATACTAACCACAGACCCCAGGGTTGTTAAGAGCGCAAGGACAAACAGGTATGTTTCATTCCTCGAGGCTGCCGAGCTTGCCTACTTTGGAGCAAAGGTCCTGCACCCAAGCACCATACTTCCTGCTGTCGAGAAGGACATACCCGTAAGGGTGCTTAATACCTTCAACCCCCAAGCACATGGAACCCTTATCCTCAGGGACACCGGCCAGAAAAAATCCCTGAAAGGCATAGCATTCAAGAAGAACATCACCATAATCAACGTAACCTCCACAAGGATGCTCAATTCCTATGGGTTTATTGCAAAAATCTTCGAGGTGTTCAGCAAGCACCGTAAAAGCATAGACTTGGTGGCAACCACCGAAGTGAGCGTTTCAATGTCAGTTGACAACGTAGATGGTCTTGATGGGATTGTGAATGAGCTCAGGGAATTCGGCGAGGTCTCACTTAAAGGCGATAGGGTGTCCATATCCATAATAGGCGACGGCCTGGGACAGGACAATTGCAGCGTGGGCAGGATTTTCTCGTGCGTTTCAGGCGCAAACATAGAGATGATTACCCAGGGCTCGTCGGAGATAAACGTTACATTCGTCATAGAGAAGGAAGGCTTTGACAAGGCCATTAACGCCCTCCACAGGGAATTCTTTGAATAGGGTAATTTTTACCATTGACCAATAACAAAAATTTTATAAATAGATGCCTATTCCTATGGCAAATGAACCAAAAACTGCCTTTAATATTGCTTCTGTTGGTATTGGTCCCGGTAGCCCTTGCGGACGGAATAGACATAAGGGGCGTTAAAGTTTATGCGGACAGCCAGCTGCAGTACGGCTCTGTGGACGTTCACCCTAACTCAAATATAACCATCACCATAACCATAAAGAACCAGTTCAGCTCGGATGATGACATTGACTTGGAGGACATCGAGGTTAAGGTTAAGGTCAGCGAAATAGATGATGGCGATGACCTTGAGATAGAGTTCGACGAGTTCGACCTTGAGCCGGGCGAGGAAAAAAACCTTGCGGCAAGCTTCTTGATACCTTATGCAATTGACGAAGACACATTCCCCATGGAAATTACAGCTAGAGGCGACGGGGATGGAGTCACCTACAAAGACGACGATTTGGTAAACCTTGTTGTAAAAAAAGAAACCCACAAGGTTGTGGTGTCTGACGCATCATTTTCCTCAACCCCGAAGTGCGGGGAATCTACTGTGCTTAATCTGGAGATTACAGATACTGGAAAGGAAGACGAAGATAATGTGATATTGGAGCTCGAGAGCGATTACCTTGGGTACAGCTTCAGGGACACGGACATTGACCTTCAGGAAGGTGAGGATGACAGCCAGTTTTCACGGCAGTATGCCCTCCAGGTTCCGGCAAATGCAAAAGGAGATTACACCCTCGTGGCAACGCTTACATATGATGATGGCGATATAGTGGAAAAGTCTTTCATTCCTTTTTTAATATCCTGCGGGGAAACTCCAACGCAGGAAGCCCCGGTTCAAATTCCCGTGATACAGAAGCCTGTGGTGCAGCAGCCGGTTGTGGAGCAGCCTTCCGTGCCAGTTGTTAGCCAGCCTTCAGCACCAGCATTGACAGGCGCAGTTCAGACCGAAGTTCCTCAGGTCAACGAGAGCAAAAGCATCGAGCAGGAGTCCCTGCTTGCCAGGATTGACGACACAACGCTGTTGGTTGCATTTGCCGAAATCCTTTTGGTATTCTTCATAGTATTCATTGTACTGCTAATCAGAAGGTCGAAGTGATAAAATGAACATAAGCAAAGAGCACCTTGAGACATTGAAGGAAAATTTCAGGCTTAATGTGTATGAGGTAAAGATTTGGGTATCCCTTCTTTCACGCGGCATATCGTCCGCGGCAGAGCTTGCGGATATTTCATCGGTTCCGCGCTCAAGATGCTATGATGTTCTTGAAACGCTTGAAAAGAAGGGTTTTGTAATCATGAAAATAGGCAAGCCCATAAAGTACATAGCTGTTTCACCAACCGAAGTGCTATTCAGGGTTCAAAAGGAAATAAGGTCGGAAACCGAGAGGGTTGTAAATGCAACAAACGAATTGAAAGGCTCGGAGACATTCAGGGAGCTTGACCTCCTATACAAGACGGGAATTACCCACATAGACCCATTGGAGCTTGCCAGTTCCGCAACCGGAAAATCAGGCATCTCAACACAGGTCAAGGGAATGCTTGAGCGCGCAAAATCCAGGGCAGCATTGTCTGTTGGCGAGGGGAAGAACAACAGCCTGAAGAATTCCCTGAAAAGGCTGAAGAGAAAGGGTGTTAAGATTACAGTTTACGCTCCCGATAAAAAGATTGCAGACACTTTCAAGGACCTTGGCACCATTACAATAGCCCGGACACCATTGCGCTTTGTGATGATTGACGGAAAGGAAGCCCTGTTCTACACAACGGACCCATTGGTGAACCCCTCCCACGAAGCTGCAGTATGGCTCAACTCCAGCTTTACGGCAAAATACCTGGAAACAGTCCTGAGCAGAAACCTGAAACCGTAAGCTTTATATATTTGCATTCCTTCCAGCTATCTCATTGGTGAGTGTTCTTCTAAGATGAGCGATGATAAAGAAGTGTTGAAAACGGGAACAACAACGGCAGCTATCATATGCAAGGACGGCATCGTGATGTGCGCCGACATGAGGGTAACTTCTGGCTACCTCATTGCATACAAGCGCTTTGAGAAGATAGTAAAAATCACCAACAACATAGCGTTGACTGTCGCAGGAACAGTTTCCGACGTCCAGCTGCTGGTCAAGCTTATACGTGCCGAGTTAAGGTTGAAGTCCATAAGGACAAAACGCGAGCCATACGTCAAGGAGGCCGTAAACCTTCTTGCAAACATGGTGTATCAAAACATAAGGAAGATGTCGCTTATTCCGGGAATAAGCCACTTTATAGTCGGAGGAAAGGACTCAACAGGATATTACGTTTATGACTTGGGAGCCGATGGCTCAATTACGAAGTGCGACGACTTTTGCTCTTCAGGCTCAGGCTCGGTTATGGCATACGGCGTCCTCGAGACGCTGTACAAGAAAGACATGTCAATTGATGAGGGCATAAAGCTTGGGGTTAAGTCCATCAATGCGGCCATCCAGAGGGATGCTGCATCCGGCGATGGAGTGTACATTGTCACCATCACGAAGGATGGCGCGCAGGTTGCCCTTACAAAAGAAGTCGAATACAAGTTAGAGATATAATCCTTACCTGATTGTTGGGAAGGGAAATTCTTACTATGGCTGAAATCATAAAGGAGATACTAAAGGAACTTCCTTCGGATAAGATATCCGATGCGGCTTACGAAGGCGCAAATATTGTTCTCTATACAAAAGACCAGGGTTTTTTTCTTGACAACGAGGGCATAATAAGGAAGATTGTGGACACTTTCAAGAAGCGCGTGGAGCTGAGGCCGGACCCATCCATAACCATGGACATTGAGAAAGCGGAAAAAGTCATAAGGGAAATTGTGCCCGCTGAGGCAATCGTTGACCAGGTCATCTTTGACCCGCAGCGCTCCCAGGTGATAATAGAGGCTGAAAAGCCCGGCCTTGCAATCGGAAAGCAGGGCTCTGTGCTCAGGGAAATCAGGGCAAAAACGCTATGGGTGCCGTTGATCAGGAGAAAGCCCGCAATAAGGTCCAAGATTATTGAGAACATTCGCGCTGTCCTTTACCAGAACTCTGATTACAGGAGAAAGTTCCTCGACAGGATAGGCCACAGGATTTATGACGGATGGGTGCGCGAGAAGAAAAACGAATGGATTAGGGTAACCTTTCTTGGCGGTGGCCGTCAGGTTGGAAGAAGTTGCCTGCTGCTTCAAACTCCCGAATCAAGGGTTTTGCTGGACTGCGGTGTCAACGTTGCATCCATAGACAAGGCTTATCCCTATCTCGAGGCGCCTGAATTTGACATCAAGCAGTTGGACGCAGTTGTCATAAGCCATGCACATCTCGACCACTGCGGATTTATACCCTACCTGTTCAAATACGGATACCAGGGCCCTGTATATTGCACCCCGCCTACCCGCGACCTTGCTGCGCTGATGCTTTTGGATTATGTAAAGATTATGCGCTCCGAAGGCAAGGAGCCAATTTTCACGTCAGATGAGATAAGGGAGATGGTCAAGCACACCATAACACTTGATTATGAGGAAGTTACAGACATAACACCTGACATCAGGGTTACATTCTACAATGCAGGCCACGTCCTGGGAAGCTCAATGGTGCATCTACACGTCGGAAACGGCCTTCACAACCTCGTCTATACCGGCGACCAGAAGTATGGGAGAACCCAGCTTCTCGACCCTGCCGTAACCTCGTTTCCGCGCCTTGAGACGCTAATGATTGAGAGCACTTACGGCGGAAAGGACAATAATCTTCCCGACAGGGAGGAATGCGAGAGGGAATTTGCAAGGGTAATTTCAGAGGCAATAAACAGGAACGGAAAAGTCCTGGTGCCGGTTCTTGGAGTCGGAAGGGCCCAGGAAACCATGGTTCTGGTTGAAAGTTTAATCAGGAACGGCCATATACCCAAAATTCCGGTGTTCGTCGACGGCCTTATCTGGGACATAACTGCCATTCATACAGCATATCCTGAATACCTTAACGACATGATAAGGAAGCAGATATTCCACAAGGATGAAAATCCCTTCCTTTCAGAGACTTTCAAACGTGTCGGAAGCCAGAAGGAGCGCAAGGAAGTTATAGAGGATACCGGCCCTTGCGTGATACTTGCAACATCAGGTATGCTTGTAGGGGGCCCTTCAGTTGAATACCTGAGGAATCTTGCGGACAACAAGAGAAACCTTTTGCTATTTGTCAGCTACCAGGGCGAAGGCTCATTGGGAAGGCGCATACAGCGGGGCGAGCGCGAATTTCAGATAGGCAATTCCGGCAGGCCAGAAATAATGAAAGTCAACCTTGAGGTTTACACCATAGAGGGTTTTTCAGGCCACTCGGGAAGGTCCCAGCTCATGAATTTCATCGGAAGATGCGAGCCCAAGCCAAAAAAAGTGATTGTCAACCACGGCGAATCTTCAAGATGCCTCGACCTTGCCAGTTCAGCCCACAAGAAGTACAGGCTTGAGACTGTTGCGCCGCGTAATCTGGAGACAGTCAGGGTAAGGTAACCCGGTCCCTTATGGCAAAGGCAGCCCCTTTAAGGCTGATGTCATAGTTTGTGATAAGATAGACGGGGATTGCGCTTAGAAGCCTGCCAAATGCTGCGTTATTGCAAAACTCATTTGTAAATTTTCTGGAAAAAATATCGGGATTCTTTATCGCAATGCCTCCCGCAATATACAATCCGCCAAAGGGCAATACATCCAAAGCAAAGTTTCTTGCGCACCTTGCGTAGAATTTCAAGAAAATATCAAATGCTTTCCTGCTGCAATAATCTGTTTTTCTTGTTTTTGAGATTCCCTGGGCAGACAGATTTGATTTTTGATGTTTCGCTTGCTTCAGGAACGTGTATATGCTTTCTATCCCCCTTCCAGACACCAAATCTTCATAGCAAATGCCATTTCCAATAAACCTTGCCAGCTTCAGCTCTTCTTCATTCATTATTGGGAAATCCCCGTGGCCACCTTCGCTTGGATGGGGAATGTATGCTTTTTTGGCGTTATCGTAGATTAAAATGCCTTTTCCAAGACCGGTGCCGGCGCCGATAACAGCCTTGGGCCTTTTCTCCATTGGCTTGCCCCTGTTTATGACCCTTATATCTCTTTTGCCTATACCATTTAGTGAATAGCCGATTGCCTCAAAATCATTTATCAGCAGGACTTTTTTCAATTGTGTTTTTCTTTTTATTTCAACTGCATCTACAACCATCTTGGTGTTGACCATCTCAACGCGCTGGTTTATCACGGGCCCTGCGACCGCAATGCAGCCTATTCTTGGGGTGAGATGATTTTTTCTTGCTATGTTTAGAAAGTCATTAAGCAAACCAACGAAATCCCCTCTGCTTTCATAGCGCTGTTTCAGAATTATTTCAATCTTCTTTCCAATCTTCGCAATCCCAAAATTCGCATTTGTTGCGCCTATGTCCGCCACCAATGCTATTTTGCCCATGTTTAACCTTCCTAACTTTTTACTTTATAATCTTTTGTTTTCCACAACGTTTATTAACGCTTCAGATTACTCATTCTTCATGTCGCTTGAAGATTATCATAAAGCAGGAAAAATTGCCCATGAGGCATTGGAGTTCGGAAGGGAGCTTATCAGGAAAGACGCAAAAATAGTTGATGTCTGCAATGAAGTGGAAAACAGGATACATAAGCTCGGGGGCAGCCTTGCATTTCCAGTGCAGGTGTCATGCAACGAGATTGCAGCCCACTTCTGCCCGCTGAGTGATGATGAAACAATCTTTTCCGACCAGCTTGTCAACCTTGATGTGGGGGTTCACGTCAACGGATTTATAGGGGATAACGCATGCTGCGTTGATTTGGGCGGCAGCCATAAAGATTTTGTAAAGGCGGCAGAGGAGGCGCTGAAAGCTGCAGCCGAAGTTCTTAGGATTGGTGTGCAGGTAAGCGAAATCGGGAAAGAAATTGAGAACGCAATTCGCAATTACGGGCTTAATCCCATAAGAAATCTCTCCGGCCACGGCCTGAGCAATTACAACATCCACGACGCTCCGCAAATTCCAAACTACGACAACAGGGATGATGTTAAGCTGGAAAAAGGCATGGCAATTGCGATAGAGCCGTTTGCAACTGACGGATTGGGGATGGTGCACGAAAAGGGCACTCCAACAATTTTCTCCCTTACGGGAAGAAAATCCGTGAGGGTTGGTTTTGTGAGAGACATCCAAAAGGAAATTGAGTCCTATAACGGCCTTCCCTTTGCCACGCGCCGGCTCTGCTCAAAATTCTCACCGGAAAAAGTCTCCTTTGCAATGAAGCAGTTCCAGCAGCTCGGAATAATCCATGAATATCCTCCCTTGGTTGAAAAAAACAATGCACTGGTTTCCCAGGCCGAGAATTCTTTTTATATTGATGATGAAGTAATCTGCCTTACGGAGAAGAAGCAATAAGCTTTAAAAACAATCCATGTTCTCCGCGCCTTATGGCAGAAAAAATGGTTGACAGGGTTATGCGCCTGATGGGCAACGCTGAGCAGATTCGAAATATTGCAATCTGCGCCCACATAGACCACGGCAAGACAACATTCTCGGACAACCTCCTTGCAGGTGCAGGAATGATGTCAAAGGAGGATGCCGGAAAGGCGCTGAAGCTGGATTTCCATGCAGACGAGCAGGAGCGCGGCATTACGATTGACACTGCGGCAGTTTCAATGGTCCACATCTCAAATGACCGTGAATACCTCATCAATCTTCTTGACACCCCGGGCCACGTCGACTTTGGGGGCGATGTTACAAGGGCCATGCGCGCAGTTGACGGCGCCATTGTTTTAGTCGACGCGGTTGAAAGCATCATGCCGCAGACGGAAACTGTTTTGAGGCAGGCTCTCAGAGAGTACGTAAAACCTGTTCTTTTCATCAACAAGGTCGACCGCCTGATTAAGGAACTGCAGCTTACCCCCGAGCAGATGCAGGAGCGTTTCATTAAAATCATAACCGCGGTAAACAGGTTCATTTCCTCGATTGCGCCTGCTGAATACAAGGAAAAATGGCAGGTGAACGTCCAGGACGGTTCTGTCTGCTTCGGCTCTGCATTCCACAAATGGGCATTGTCAATCAACTACATGAAAAAAAAGAATATCACATTCAAGGATGTCATAGCTGCATATGACGGAAGCGACAAGTACAAGGAGCTTGCCGAAAAAGCCCCGTTGCACGAATGCGTTCTCGACATGGTTGTATCCCACCTTCCAAATCCAAAAGTTTCGCAAAAATACAGAATCCCCCATCTGTGGCGCGGGGAGCTTGAAAGCGAGGACGGTGTCTCACTGCTCGGGTGCAATCCTCAGGGCAACCTTTTCTTTGTAATCACAAAAATAGTCATTGACCCTCAGGCTGGAGAGATTTCAGCAGGCCGCTTGTTTTCCGGAACCATGAAGAAGGGCGAGGGAGTTTACCTTAACATGGGCAAGATGCCTTCGAGAATTCAGCAGGTCTTCATCTACAACGGCGCCAAAAGGGAGATTGTGGATAATGTGCCGTGCGGAAACATCATAGGTGTTGCAGGTGTAAGGGGATTTTCCGGCGAAACAATAACCCTGCAGCCGTCAGAGGCGTTTGAAAAGATTAAGCACATATTCGACCCTGTTGTTACCAAAGCAATTGAGGCAAAAAAACCAAGCGATTTGCCGAAGCTCATTGAAGTCCTTAGAATGGTCGGCAAGGAAGACCCGACGGTGCAGATAGAGATTAATGAAGAAACCGGAGAGCACCTGTTGCATGGAATGGGCGAGCTTCACCTTGAGGTCATAGAAAACAGGATAAGGACTGAAAAGGGAGTTGAAGTATCCACTTCACCGCCCATCGTGGTTTACCGTGAATCAATATTAAAGAAGGGGCAGGAAGTCATGGGAAAGTCTCCCAACAAGCACAACCACTTCTTCTTCATCATCGAGCCTGTTGAGCCTGCATTGCAGCAGGCAATAAAGGACGGCAAGATACCCGAAGGAAGGGTAAAGAAAAAGGACCTTCTGCTCCGAGACGCGTTGGTCGAAGCCGGTATGGAATCAAAGGACGCACTGAAGGTTAAGGATATCTACAAGGGAAACCTTTTCATAGACAATACGCGAGGCCAGGTGCATTTGGGAGAAGTTATAGAGATGGTGCTTGACATGTTCGAGGATGTCATGAACCAGGGCCCGTTGGCAAAGGAGCCATGCATCAACGTGAAGGTCGTGCTTACTGATATGAAACTGCACGAAGACGCAATACATCGTGGTCCTGCGCAGACATATCCTGCAGTTCGCGACGGTATAAGGGGAAGCTTCATGACCGCATCCCCTGTAGTGTTTGAGCCGCTGCAGATACTCCAGATTGAGGCGCCCGTTGAGTTTATGGGCGAGCTTTCAAAACTCATAAGCAACAAGCGGGGCCAGCTTTTGGACATGACCCAGGAAGGTTCATTAGTGGTCATCAAGGCGAAGCTCCCCGTGGGTGAAATGTTCGGATGGAGCTCTGACTTGAGGTCGGCAACCGGAGGAAGGGGAAATTCCTCTGTCATAGACCAGATGTTCGAAAGGCTGCCCGGAGAAATCCAGGAAAGGGTGCTGAAGATAATAAGGGACAGGAAAGGATTGACTGACGCTATGCTTGGAGCATAAGATTTATAAAGGGGCTAAAATTCCCAGAGGGTTTGGTGAAATTTACTAACGGAGGACAAAATGGCAAAAGATAAGACACACATTAACATCGTATTCATCGGTCACGTTGACCATGGAAAATCAACTACAGTAGGAAGGCTTCTATACGATTCAGGGAACATCGACGAGCAGACCATGAAGAAGCTCAAGGACAAGGCCCAGGAGCTTGGCAAAGGCGGATTTGAGTTCGCCTTCGTGATGGACAACCTGAAGGAAGAGCGTGAGCGAGGAGTTACAATTGACCTTGCCCACAAGAGGTTCAACACGGAAAAATACTACTTCACCATAATTGATGCGCCCGGCCACAAGGACTTCATCAAGAACATGATTACAGGCGCATCCCAGGCAGATGCCGGTGTTCTCGTTGTTGCAGCGCCGGACGGTGTTATGGCTCAGACAAAGGAGCACGTCTTCCTTGCAAGGACATTGGGTGTGAACCAGCTCATAGTTGCAATAAACAAGATGGACATGAAGAACTACGAGGAAGCAGCATACAACAAGGCGAAGGAGGAAGTTTCAAAGCTCCTAAAGACAGTTGGATACAACCCCGAAAAGGTGCAGTTCATTCCATTGGCATCCCTTCTTGGAGAGAATGTTGTAAAGAAGTCGGCAAAGATGCCGTATGCAAAATCATCGCTGCTTGAGGCTATGAACAATTTGAACCCGCCTGAGAAGCCAACCAACCTTCCATTGAGGCTTCCAATCCAGGATGTCTACAACATCACGGGTATTGGAGTAGTTCCAGTTGGACGTGTAGAGACCGGAATCATGAAGGTAAACGACAAGGTCATAGTTGTTCCCGGCAGGGAAGGCAAGGGCGTCCAGGGCGAAGTTAAGTCTATTGAAATGCACCACGAGCAGCTTCAGCAGGCAGAGCCCGGCGACAACATAGGATTTTCGGTAAGGGGCATTGGAAAGAAGGACATTACCCGTGGGGATGTGCTCGGCCACCTTACAAGTGTTCCTACAGTTGCATCTGAGTTTACAGCCCAGATTATTGTTTTGAACCATCCAACCGTAGTTACCGTTGGCTACACGCCGGTATTCCACGTGCACACCGCTCAGGTGGCGTGCCAGATTACGGCTATAGAAAAGAAACTCAACCCGGCAACCGGTGAAGTTCTGCAGGAAAACCCTGACTTCATCAAGAACGGCGACGCAGCAATAGTAAAGATTAAGCCAACGACACCGTTGGTGATTGAGAAGCAAAAGGAAATTCCACAGCTTGCAAGGTTCGCTGTCCGTGATTCGGGAGCAACAGTTGCTGCAGGAATGTGCATCGATCTCGTGAAGAAGGCATTGTAATTATTTTTTCCTTGTTCCAGGGATCATGGTGAATTGACCCTTATCATGAGGCAATATGCAAAAAGCGCGAATAAAAATAGCGAGTACGGACATATCAAAAATAAATGAGGTCTGCTCTTACATACAGGATATTGCAACTAAAACCGGAGTTGATTTGCGCGGCCCGGTGCCATTGCCCACGAAAAGGCTGAAGCTTACAACAAGGAAAACCCCATGCGGGGACGGAAAGGCTTCTTGGGAGCGCTACGAGATGAGAATTCACAAGCGCGTTATTGATTTAGGGTTAGATGAGCGTGCTTTGAGATTGGTTATGCGTGTACCCATCCCTGAAGGTTTAAACATCGAGATTGAGATGATTGAGTAGGTTTGTGAGAATGGACTTTTGTTATGTCAAAGGAATCTCCGATCTCGAGGTTAAAACTTTGATTGCCGATGCTTCCTTTTTTGCGCGAATGCTATTAAGCGATAGGAAGCAGGATAGAAGGTTAGCAAGGGAACAGATAGATAAAAGGGTATTGCCTAGGCTTTACTGGGCAGCTAACGAAGATTATGCACGTGATACATTAACTAATTTTGCCGATCGGTACTCCTCTCTACTAAGAATGATGAGATTTGATGAGGCATCGAGGGTGGCATCGCGTTTTCTGGAGAAGGGCATTTGTTTGGACATATCAGAATGGGATTATTGATTTAGGCGATTGAACAAATTTGTATCACTTTCGGAAATTTTTCCGGAAATCTTCCGGCTATTTTCCAGAATTAAGCGTTTTCTCAAGCTCGTTTGCAACTTTATCTATTGTTTTCTTAATCTTTACCTCTTTTAATGCCTCAGGATGCTGCAAACCTGACCAGTGATGATATGCAACAGCGATTTCCGTATAAGGCTTGCTCCATTTAATTTCAAACAGGTCTCTGCCTTCTCCGGTCATGATTCCGACATGCTCATTTGGATGGATGCTTGAGAGACCAACGGCAAGTCTTCCGTATCGGTGTTCCTCGGCATATTGAAGGCGAAGTTTATTTGCTAGTCCTTGCAATGCCTTTACTATATCGCTACCAAGCACTTCATGCTCGAGGGTAATAACTCTTCTGTAATTCATAACCAGGGGTAATGCCTCTTGTTATATAAAAACTGCGCAAAGTAGGCATAGATTTAAAAGATAAAGAAGAGTGAAGTTGCCCATGCCGCAGTCGCATAACCTGGTATTGCGCTAGCCTTGAGCTTGAGTTTGCGAAGGCAAATTTATGGCATAGGCAAGCTGGTTTCCGAAAGGATATCTCGGTTCAAATCCGAGCTGCGGCGGTTTTTTCCAATATGGCACTTGCATCAGACCTTAGGATTGGAAGTTACTTTGTTCATGATGGTGAGCCCTATCGGATGGTCAAGAAGGAAGTTGTCGCATTTGGCACCCATTCCCATTCGAAGCTCAAGCTTACCATACAGAGCCTTTTCACAAAGACAGAGAAGGTAATCAACCTCGGGCATCAGGACAGGGTTGATATATTGGAGATAATAAGGAAGAGCGGAACCGTAATATCAAAAAGCCAAAGCGCGTACCAGATAATGGACTCCGTTTCTTACATGACGCTGGACGCGGAAAAAGCACCATCAATGCAGGAGGAGATAAACGAGGGAGACGAGATTACATTTGTTGAACTGCCGGAAGGTATTAAGATAATAGAAAAGAGATAATCAAATTCTAAAAATTTATAAAGAAAAGGGGGTTATAGCAAGAGAATGGTAAGCATATGCTCGGTGGTGAGGGTGCATTACACGGCTAGTTGTGTTAGCCCTGACGGTGGCATTAAGGGGTCTATGGTTGTGCGCCCAAGTGAGAGCCTTCCGTGCAGTGGAGAAACAATGCGCTACGACTGTGATGCCTCGCGGCCGTGCAGCCCGGGGAATTGCGATGGGTTTTATGTTCGTATAACCTGCGTTTCTCCACACTACCCAACTCAGGAAGAGATGCAGGCGTGGGGCGATATGGGGCCTCCTTCATGGGATTGGAAAGCAGTTTCTCCTGACAGCAATTAGGTGTAAAGTATTTGCCAAGTGCAGATTCATTTTCTTCCCATAACCACAAAAAGCTTGTCGTTCTTTCTGACTTTTTCTGCGATGGGGATAGTGATATCATCGCCCTTTTTTGCGGAGGTTAGAGATTCCTCATTTCTGTAAATGTTTTTGACTTTTGATTCTATGATGCCGGTTGTAGGGCCTGTTATGAGAATATCATCTCCAACCTTTACTATGCCTGTCTCAATTAAAAAATGGGCAACCTTCGGCTTTGCAAAATAATTCTTCACTATGCCAACATAAATCTTCTCCTTTGTTGCTTTGGAGCCGTAAACACCGGCCCATTCGCCAAGCTTTTTTCCAAGGTAATAGCCGCCGTGCCAGAAGCCCCTGTTGAATGTTGTTTCAAGCCCCCTTACCCATTCTGCAATTTTCTCCTTTGAATAAGTTCCCCCATAAAAGCTGTCGATTGCCTCACGGTACGCTTTGGTTACAGTGTAAACATAATCTGGGGCTCTCCCTCTTCCCTCTATCTTCAGGACTGAAACGCCAGCGCCAATTATTCTGTCAAGAAATCCAATAGTGCACAAATCCTTCGGGGACATCACATATTTGTTGTCAATCACCAGCTCGTCGCCTGTTTCCTCGTCGACAACTTTATACGCGCGCCTGCAGTTCTGAAGGCACTCGCCGCGATTTGCGGGATAGTTGTATGTTGCAAGGCTCATTTGGCATTTTCCAGCTATTGAAACGCACAATGCTCCGTGTGCGAAGAGCTCAATCTTTACCAATTTGCCGCCTGGGCCCCTTATTTTTGCTTTCTTAACCCTTTTGCATATGTCAGCTATCTGCTTCAAACTCAGCTCCCGGGCCAATACAATAACCTCTGCAAACCGAGAATAATATCTGACAGACTCAAGATTTGACACGTTCATCTGTGTGGAAAGATGAACCGGCAGTTTTATTGAGTTCGCATATTCAATTACAGACATGTCATGCGCAATTATTGCATCCACATTATGCTTTTTTGCGGCATCGCAAATCTTCCGCATTAATATCTGGTCTTCATCATACATGACTGTGTTCAAGGTTACATAGCCCTTTACCCTGCTTTTCCTGCATATTTTCATTGCCCTTCCAATCTCAGCCAAAGAGAAGTTTCTTGCAGCCCTTGAGCGCATGTTCAGCTTTCCAACGCCAAAATACACAGAATCAGCCCCTGCCTGTATTGCAGCCGTTAAAGACTCAAATGAGCCGGCAGGAGCCATCAATTCAGCTTTGTCCATGCTGCCTGAGTCCTGGTTCGTTTTAAAAAGATTAGTGATAATCCGAAGAATCTCCGGAAAATTCCCAGCAAGATTTATTAATGGGCAAATGTATCTGCCATTTATGGTTGAATTCAGGGGCACTCCGAAGATGCTCATAGTGACCTTGCTTCTGTTGGCAATAATCATTGTCCTGTCCATCATACTACTGATTAAGAGGGTTGGTTGAATTGGCCAGATATAACGCAGCGGAGATGATAGCAATTATTGCGCAGGCGGTTGCCTATGTGATTGCCATAGTGGTGATAATTCAAATCGTCAGGCTAATCTTTGGCGGAAGCTGGGAAATCGAAAATGTTATACTTGCATTGGTTGTGCTTAACATCACCCTTACGTTTGGATTGGTGGGCTATGTTATGGGAATAAGCAGCAAGATGTTCTCGGTGAACACCAGGCTGGAGAAGCATATCGGCTGGCATAAGGGTCTTGATGAAGCCAACAGACAAGAATAAAATCTAAAGCTGCCTTTTCACGCCATTCTTCGGGCAAATACTGCTCAGAAAGCACCTGCTGCAGTAAGGCTCCGGAGCTTTGCATATTGCCCTGCCGTGAGCCTTCATCAGCCATGGAAACTCCTTCCAGTATTCCTTCGGAATCAAACCCTCAAGCTCAGTTGCGCTCCTGTCTGCGTTCTTGTCCGTTGTTGTCCATCCCAGCCGATATCCTAATCTCAAGACATGAACATCGACAGGTATGCCCGTAATCTTATTGAACGCATTAATCATAATCACATTGGCAGTCTTTCTTCCAATGCCCGGCAATTCCGTAAGCTCTTCAACCTTATCAGGGACCTTGCCATCGTATTTTTCTGCCAGAATCCTGCACGCCTCCTTGATGTATTTTGCCTTATTGCCGGCAAAGCTTATGTTTTTGATGTCCTTAACCAGTTCATTTAAATCAGCATCCATATAGTCTTTTGCTGTTCTGTATTTCTTAAACAAGTTTGGCGTGGTTGCATTTACCACTTCATCACGAACCTGCGCAGACAGAATTGCAGCAACAAAAAGCTCCAGCGGAGTCTTGAAATTTAGGTAGTATTTGATATCGGGATAATTCTTCTTTAATATGGATATAACCTCTTTTGCGCTTGCCATCAATAGTTCGTAGCAGAAATAGTATATATCTCTTTTCATCCCGAAACGTTTTTAAATCATCCTCTTTTCGTCTGCCCTATGGCACCTTACAATCCTCAGGAAGTGGAAAAGGAAATTCTCCAGTTCTGGAAAGATTCAGATATTTACCGGATTGCAAAGGAGCGCAACAATGGCAGGAAAAGTTTCTATTTCCTTGATGGGCCTCCGTACACTTCCGGCGTAATTCATTTAGGGCACGCATGGAACAAATCATTGAAGGACATGGTGCTGCGTTACAAGCGCATGCAGGGCTTTGATGTATGGGACAGGGCAGGATACGACATGCACGGATTGCCAACTGCGCACAAGGTTGAGGAAAAGTTTGGAATAAGAAAGAAAGATGAAATTCCCAAGTTCGGATTTGCAAGGTTCATAGAGGAATGCAGGAATCTTGCTTTGCAAAACCTTGAGCTGATGAACAGGGATTTTGCCAGGCTTGGGGTTTGGATGGACTTCGGGAATTCCTACAAAACCATAGACAACTCTTTCATGGAGGGTGAGTGGTGGCTCATCAAGCGCGCGCATGAAAACAAGCGCCTGTATGAAGGGTTGAGGACTATGCACTGGTGCGCGAAATGCGCAACTTCTTTGGCAAAGCACGAGCTTGAGTACGAAAATGTGACGGAAAACTCCATATTTGTGAAATTCAGGGTTAAAGACAGGGAAAATGAGTACCTGATAATATGGACCACTACTCCCTGGACATTGGCGTTCAACTTGGGCGTTATGGTGAATCCCGAACTGGAATACGTAAGGGCAAAAGTTGACGACGAGGTGTGGATTGTATCAAAAGCATTGGCTTCCGTATTCATTTCAGGGGTTGCAAACAGGAAATTCCACATCATTGAGGAGTTCCACGGCGACAGGCTCCACGGCTTGAGGTATGAGCATCCCTGGGAATCGGACATTGAGGATTTTAAGCATATAAAATCAGAAAAGAAGCATACGGTAGTTCTTTCGACTGAATATGTTGACACATCTGCAGGCTCCGGCCTAGTCCACATGGCGCCGGGATGCGGCCCAGAAGATTTTGAAGTAGGGCACAGGGAAGGGTTGCCTCCATTCAACAACATCGATGAGTTTGGGATGTTTCCAATATCCATGGGGAGGTTTTCCGGCATTTATGCAAAAAAAGATGACGCAAAATTCGTCGAAGCCTTGGGAAGCAGCCTTATTGCAACCTCTGAAGTGGAGCATGAATATGCGCATTGCTGGCGCTGCAAAAGCCCGGTAGTCTTCAGAACCACAAAACAGTGGTTTTTCAGGATTGAGGACATGAAGGAGAGAATGAGGGAGCTGAACAAATCAGTAAAATGGCAGCCAGAATGGTCCGGCTCAAGATGGTTTGATTCCTGGATTAACAATTTGCGTGATAATGGAATAACAAGGCAGCGCGAGTGGGGCACCCCTTTGCCCATATGGAGATGCCCTCATTGCAATGATTTTGATGTCATTGGCTCGATAGCCGAGCTGAAGCAGAAGGCAGACAATGTTCCTGCAGACCTTCACAGGCCGTATATTGACGAAGTTAAGCTCAAATGCAAGTGCGGCAGCGAAAAGACCAGGATTCCCGACATACTTGACGTTTGGATAGACTCCGGCACCGCGTCATGGTCCTGCCTCGGTTTTCCGCAGTCAAGGGAAAAGTTTGACATGATGTTTCCTGCCGATTTTATACTTGAGGGCAAGGACCAGATTAGGGGATGGTTTAATCTCCTCACAGTTGCATCCATGGTTGCATTGAATGCAAACTCCTACAAGTCCGTTTACATGCACGGCTTTGTTCAGGATGCCGAAGGCAGAAAGATGTCAAAAAGCCTCGGCAATGTAATTTCGCCTTATGAGGTCATAGACAAGTTCGGTGCTGACACCTTGAGGTATTACATGATTGGAGGGGCATTGCCAGGCTTGGATATCAACTATAACTTCAATGACATGAAGGTCAAGAACAAAAACCTCAACGTGCTTTGGAACATACATAACTTCCTGATTGAACTGTGCAAAAACTCAAAGATAGACCCCTCTAAGCCGATAGAAAATCCATCAATTGAGGAAAAATACATCCTGTCAAAACTGCACTCCACCATAAAGGAAGTTACAAAAATGTACAACGAATATCTCCTGAATGAAATTCCAAACAAGGTCGAAGAGCTTTACCTTGAGCTTTCAAGAACCTACCTTCAGCTTACCCGCGAAAAGGCTGCAGGCCGGGAAAAGCATCTTGTTGCATCCGTTGCATACCGTGTACTGATGGATTCCATCACGCTTCTTGCTCCGGTCATACCTTTCATAACAGAGAAGATGTACCAAAATCTCAAGGCAGAGCTTTCGCTTGAGGAGGAAAGCGTCCATCTCCTATGGTGGCCAAAGCACGATGATGCACTTATTGATGCCAAGCTTGAGGAAGACATGGCAATTGCGTCCCAGGCAATACAGGCAATTCTCTCCGGAAGGGAAAAGATAGGCATGGGCGTAAGATGGCCCCTACAGTCAGCAACCGTTGTTACCGGCGACAATAAAGTAAGGGCTGCTGTCCACCACCTGGAAAAAATAGTAAAGCTCCAGGCAAATATTAAATCGCTGAATATTGAATCTTCAATGCACGGTGTCAGGGCACTGGTAAAATCCGACTTCAAGACCCTTGGGCCTGAATTTGGCGCAAGCGCTCCAAAAATAATTGCAAAACTCTCGACAGAAAGCCCTGACGCAGTTTTGGGACACATAGGCAGGAGCGGCAAGTTCACTCTCATGGTTGAAGGAAAGGAAATTGCAGTCAGGAAAGAGCACATAATTGTTGCAAGGGAAGTTCCGAAAAACCTGCAGGAAGTCGAGATGAGGAACGCATTTATATACCTAAACAGGGATGTTACGGAAGAGCTTGAGGCAGAGGGATATTCGCGCGAGCTGATGAGGCACATCCAGTCCGCAAGAAAGGATGCGGGATTTGAGAAAACAGATAAGATTAAGCTGCTGATAGTGTGCGATTCCGGTTTGGGCTCAATGATTAATCCCTGGCTGAAAAACATCCAGGAAAAGGTTGGCGCAAATACGCTCAAGGTTGCATCATCCCCTTCAGTTAAGTTTGACCACAATGTCAAGTTCGCCATAAAGGGCAGGGCATTTGAGATTTTCTTTTCAAGGGTTTAACGAAAATTATATAAAGTGAGATGGCAACTGGCTTTCCATGCGAAAGACCATATCCAGGGACACGCCCCTTTCTGAGCTGACATTGAGAAAATACGAAAAGCCGGAAAACTTATCTGACCGCAATCTTGTGAGGAAGCTTTGCCTTTCATTGGGGATTCTCCAGCCCGGCGATTCCCGTGACATAATGGTTGACGTTTTTTATGCGCTTCTGCTCGCAAAAAAGGGCAGTGAACATCTGACATCAAAGGACATCGAAGACAAGGTTCGGGAGATTAGGGTTGCAAACAGTCTCCCCCTTAACGGCCTTGCTTCCTCAAACATAAGAAGGCAGGTTAAAAGGCTCAAGGATTTGTTCATAATAGAGTCAAAAGCATCGTCATACAGGATTACCGAGTTCAACCCTACTGTTGAGATATTTGAGGAGAAGATTGAGCGCTTTGTACTCCCGTCAATATTGAACAGAACAAAGGATTACCTCAAGGAGATCGACAGGAGATTCTAAATGCTGAGCAAACTTAACAGGATGCTTCAGAGCTCAAGGGACATATTCCTTCTGATACTTTCCATAGTTATAATGGGCACAAGTTATCCTGTATTCAGGGGTGAAAAAGAGCCGGTTCATTACGTGCTTTTCGGCATTGCAGCGTTGCTCTTCGTGCTTACCCTCATTAATGTAATACTCCTCATTGCGCGTATCAGGAGCAAGATTTACTTCTACATTAACTCTGGTTTGCAGCTTGTCTCTTCATTTATTCTTGGAGGCTTTTTCTTTCCGTTGTTTATACTGTTCATCATCAACCTTATAATCCTGTTCACCCTTAGGGAGAGGAAAAAGCAGGTTTAAGTGTATTTTTCTTAATGGCTCCAATTCAGACCGGGATAAACTAAACCAGGGCATAATCAAGCTTATTGAAGCTATTGAAGGCGTGATAAACCATTCTTTCTGGCCTTTAGCAAGTTTCTTTTTAAATAATCCCGACATACTAACCTTATAGTAGCATAGGATTACTATAAAGTAATAAAAACCAAAAGACTTAAAAAGCAAGAAAAAAACCACTACTAAGTGATAAAGATGGCAAAAGAACAACCTAAGTTGGATTTGAGCGCAAGTTTGGAGGACTTTACTAGGGACGCTCCTAAACCGTCCGAAGACCAATTGGTAGGTATCTTAAGTGATACAGTTCATATAGATAGGAAAAACCTAGTTGTTAAAGGATTAACAGACAAACTTACAGGCATATACCATCAAGGCGCCAATGGAGTTAGCTTAAAGTACCTAATTGCCAGAAGAATTATTGAGCAAGAGCTATCAAGAGAAACAGAACCCGAAGTAATAAGTGAAATAGGCAAACTTAAAGTTATCAATAACCTGGACCATTATGAGCAGTGGGTAGCAACTGTAGCTAGCAGGGCACGTTACAGGTCGCTGTTCGGAAGTAACGAAAGAAGCACCGAAGAAGTGAAAGGCATAATGGCCGAGTTTTACGAAACCCTAAAAGGGAGTGATGGTCGCGGAAATTATTATCCTGCGTCAAGGTTGGTTCATGAGGCAGTTAAGAGTTTGAATCAGGATTACAACAGAATGAACCCAGAACGACCCGAAGGAATGTCTGAAAGGGAATACAAAATAAGAACGGAATTAACAAGGTATTGGCTGCAAAAAGACTATCTGGAAAAAATGGAAAAGTCTAGATTCCCTGTAGATACCCCAACACTTTTGCGGGATATTAGGCATACAAAAGAAAGACTTATGTCCATAAACATAAAGGAAGCGAATGCCATAATCAACAACGCAAAGAAAACCAAACTTCTAAATCTCAGTGTCGAACCGCTATTGAACTTCTTCTATGCTTTTTATGAAAGAGTGGATGAAAAATATAGAACGCCCCGGTAACACCATAAACCTTATATACCTGCCGTTGCTTCTTCCTTTTTTTAATGGTCAATGAAGCTGTGAGGGGTAAGCTTGTTCTCGAAGACGGTTCTGTTTTCCACGGCGTTTCTTTTGGTTTCACGAAGTCAAATGCAGGAGAAGTTGTATTTAACACGGGAATGGTCGGATACCCTGAAACCCTTACAGACCCCTCTTACAAAGGACAAATTCTGGCATTAACTTACCCCCTTGTTGGCAATTATGGAATACCTCCTGACGATGCCGAGCATGGCCTAAAAAAATTCTTTGAGAGTGATGCAATTCACGTTCAGGGATTAATCATATCGGATTACTGCGAAAGTCCCAGCCACTGGAATTCCAAAAAAACACTTGCAGCATGGCTTCGGGAGCACAGTATACCTGCCCTGTACGGCATTGACACCCGCGAGCTGACAAAGAAACTCAGGGAGAACGGCACCATGCTGGGCAGGATAGAATTGGGCGGCAAAATAAAGGGCGAAGACCCGAATAAAAGAAACCTGGTTGCCGAAGTGTCGTGCAAAAAAAAGCAGTTGTACGGAAAAGGCAAAAAGAGGATTGTGCTGGTAGACTGCGGCGCAAAGAACAACATACTGCGCTCGCTGTTAAGAAGAAATGTCGAAGTTCTTCGTGTTCCCTGGGATTATGACTTCAACAGGGAGCACTTCGATGGCATAGTGATTTCAAACGGCCCCGGAGACCCAAAGCAGGCAAAGGCAACAATTGAAAACGTTCAGTCGGCAATGGAGAAGGAAAAGCCCATCTTTGGAATATGCCTTGGCAATCAGATTCTTTCGCTTGCTGCAGGCGCAGATACTTACAAGCTGAAATACGGCCACAGGAGCCAAAACCAGCCCTGCATCCTTGCAGATTCAAAGAGATGCTTCATCACTTCCCAGAATCACGGCTATGCTGTAAACACAAAAACACTCTCAAAAGAATGGAAGGAATGGTTCGTCAACGCAAACGATGCAACAAATGAAGGCGTCATTCACAAATCAAAGCCCTTCATGTCCGTCCAATTTCACCCTGAAGCGACTCCAGGCCCAACTGATACTGAATTCCTGTTTGATGAGTTTCTGAAGGTGATAGATAATGGATGAAATTCTCGACGTAGTGAACGAAAAAGACGAGGTTATAGGCTCGATGCAGAGGTCGAGGGTACTTAAAGAGCATATACTTCATCGTGTTGTTTGTGTAATTGTGAAAAACGGCAACAAAGAGATACTTGTGACTAAAAGAGCTCCGAATGTTGACAGCCATCCAAACATGATTGATGCGAGAGTTGCTGGGCGTGTAAAAGAAGGAGAGTCTTATGATAAGTGCGCTGCAAGGGAACTAAAGGAGGAAATAGGCGCCGAAAACATAAAGATAAGGTTTCTGTACAAAAGGCTTTATCCGGATGCTTTCTCATTCAGGGCTGTGTATGAATGCATTTATGATGGAAAGATTATTCCCCAATTGAATGAAGTCTCGTGGGCTAGATTCTATCCTGTTGGAGTCTTAAAAGTGATGATGGTAAAAAGTAACTTTAATCCGAACGCGAAAAAGATATTGGAGGATTATTTCAAGCATGAAACCTAAAAAAGTTCTCCTCCTTGGCTCAGGAGCACTGAAAATAGGGG
>JACQSR010000023.1 GCA_016211215.1 Candidatus Woesearchaeota archaeon | reverse complement strand
GAAAATTCCGGAATCTTCAACCACAACTGCCTTTCCAAATTTCTCTGCGCAGTATTTTGCCCCTGCCTTTGCAATCTCAACTGGGTCATCGCTCTGTATTTCGGGATACTCAAATTCTTTGTGCTCAACATTATCCTTTCCGAGAATCTCCTGAAACTCGCTAACTTTCCCTTTGTTGTGGGTTATGAAGAGGATTTTCATAAAATTAATCTCACTTCGAGAAATCTTTCACAACCCCGCCGGTAACCTTAATCAAATCCTTTGCCTTCATCTTTATTGATTTTGTGTGCAACCCTGCATTGAACGCAACCTCATCATTCTCCTGAACCTTCTTGTCAAAATAAACTTTAAGCCCGAACAGGTTTCCAAAAGGAGGAACCGCACCAATCGAGCATCCGGAAATCCTTTTCACGTCATCGGCATTTGCAAGGTTAACATCTTTCACTTTAAGCTCTTTCTTTACTTTACCCGCATCAATTTCCCTGTCCCCGGGCACAACAACCTGAACTAAACTCCCATCAGCTTTGCACACGAGAGCCTTGCATCCCTGCCTCAACTGAGTTCCCCTTACCTTGGCAGCCTCCTCTGAAGTGAAGACTGCCTTGTGCTCCAGAACTTCATAAACAATCTTTTCCCTGTCAAGTGATTCCCTTATCTTACCGAACAAATGCTCCTTGGGCTGCGCTTCAACTATATCGGGCTTTATGTGAAGTTCCCTCAGCTGCTCTGCGGAAACTCCGGAAGGGGCTCCGTCCATAAGCGACTGGGCCTGCTTGTTCTTCGGAAACGCAATTACATCCCTTATCGGCACATCGGCCCCTGAAAGCAGCGCAATCATTCTGTCCAATCCCAGGGCAATTCCTCCGTGAGGCGGAGCTCCGTACTTGAATGCCCCGAGCAAAAATCCGAACTTCTCTTCAGCCTCCTCCTTTCCGATTCCCAGCAGCCCAAAAAGCCTTTCCTGAACTTCCCTTTGATGGATTCTAATGCTCCCGCCGCCAAGCTCCGTGCCGTTGAGCACAATGTCATAGGCCTTTGCCTTTGCCTTTAGCGGCTCCTTGTCAAAATTCTCAATGTCTTTTGGTGAAGTAAACGGGTGGTGCATTGCAGTGTACCTTCCGGCATCATTGTCATACTCAACAAGGGGAAAATCAACAACCCACAGGAACTCATATTTGCTCTCATCTATCAGCCCAAGCTTCTTTCCAAGATTTAGCCTCAGGTTGCCCAATGAGCTATTCACAACAGAGATGTTTTGGTCCGAAACAAACATCAGCAAATCTCCTTTCTTTGCATCAAGCTTCCTAATAATCTCCTTCTGGATTCCTTCGCTGAAATATTTTACAACCGAGCTTTCCATCTTAACGCCATCATACTTTGCCCACGCAAGCCCCTTTGCCCCGTGTATCTGCACGAAAGATGTAAGCTCGTCTATGTCTTTTCTTGAGAATGACGCGCACCCCCTTGCGTTTATCGCCTTCACAACCCCTCCTTTTTTTATGTTGTCCGTGAACACCTTGAACTCAGAAACTTTCACTATTTCAGTTACGTCAACAAGCTCAAGCCCGAATCTCAGGTCCGGCTTGTCGCTTCCGTATCTCCCGATGGCTTCGTCATACGGCATCCTTCGCAACGGCAGCTTGACGTCAGCATTCTTTGCCTTCTTCCATATCTCCTTTATCAGACCCTCAATTATCTGCTGTATGTCCTCCTGCTCGATAAAGCTCATCTCAACATCTATCTGCGTGAACTCGGGCTGCCTGTCCGCCCTTAAATCCTCGTCGCGGAAGCATTTCGCAATCTGAAAATACCTGTCAAGGCCTGCAACCATGCACAACTGCTTGAATAACTGCGGGCTTTGCGGCAATGCATAAAATTTTCCGGGATTTACGCGCGATGGCACGAGATAGTCACGAGCGCCTTCGGGGGTTGATTTTGCAAGTATGGGGGTTTCAATCTCAAGAAATCCATGGGCATCAAAGTAATCCCGCACTATTTTGCATACCATGTGCCTCAACGCAAGATTGCGCTGCAGCTTTGGCTTCCTAAGCTCAAGATACCTGTAGGTAAGCGCAATGTCCTCGTTGACTTCAACCCTGTCGTCAATTTCAATCGGCGGGGTTTCTGCCCTGTTCAGAATCTCAATATTGTCCGCAAGAATCTCTATCCTTCCCGTCTTCATCTTGGGATTTTCCATCCCTTCAGGCCTTGATCTCACCATGCCACTGACAAAAACCACGTCTTCCCTTCTAAGCTTGTCTGCAGCCTCGTGCACCTTTTTGCTGTGCGAAGGGTCAAACACAACCTGGGTAAAGCCGTATCTGTCGCGAAGGTCTATGAACACTACACCGCCGTGGTCCCTTCTCGAGTTTACCCACCCGCTTAATGCAACCTTCTTCCCCTTCTCATTTTCGGAAAGCTCGCCGCAGGTGTTGCTTCTCATCATGATATTTTCCCCTTGAGCTGCAATTCCAGAATCAGGTCGTTGACCTTCTTCATTTCATATTTTATTCCGTCAAACTGTCTCCTCAGCTCTGAATTCCTGAAGTCCAGCCGAAGCATTTTTTCATAGATTTCCTCGACAGCATCCCTTATCTTAAGCACCATGCTATAGTCCTTGTTTATGCTTGAATATGTCGCCTTCCTTACAAGCTCCCCTACAAGGTCGCAAAGCCCGCTTAGGTAATAGTCAACGCTGATTAGGTCTTCGGTGTACCCCGGCAGTCTTTTCGCCTTCATGAATTCGTAATATCCTATAGCCTCCACATATTCCTGCACGGCAATCTTCATCGAGCCCTGCGACAGCAGGAATGGGTCTTTCCTTGCGTCCCTTACAATCTCCTTTTGCTTCTGGGTTATTTCCCTGTACAGCTTGTCAGCCTGCTGGGCATCATCGCGGTGCAGTGCATAAATAAGCTGCTTGCTCAGCTTTGTGATGTCCCTCGAAATCCTTATCTGGGATTCCCTCTCAGCCTCAAAGCTGTCAAATATTTCCTTCGCCTTTTTGAAATTCTTTTCATCAATCATTTTGCCCTAGAACCAATAAGATGTTTTTAAAGGTTTGTTACTCATTTCCTCACAGCCAAATCGAAACATTTAAATAAGATAATCCCGGGAAAAGCCCCATGGTAGAGTCCACATTCCGCGCTGCAGTCGAGTTTCTCCAGCGCGCCGGTGTTTATGATGTTATTCTTCCGTTCATTCTCGTGTTTACCATAGTGTTTGCCATCCTTGAAAAGACAAAAGTGTTCGGAATGGAAAACATCGAGGGAAAGGAGTACACCAAGAAAAACCTGAACGCAATGGCGTCTTTTGTCATAGCCCTATTGGTTATTGGCTCTGCCCAGATTGTTGAGATTCTCAACATAGTCTCGTCCCAGGTCGTCATACTGCTGTTTGCTTCTGTGCTGTTCCTTTTGCTTGTGGGCTCTTTCTCAAAGGAGGAGAAAGGGGGTATTTTCCTTTCAGGAGGGTGGAAGACATTCTTCATTTGGATTATGTTTCTGGGCATAGTGGCTATATTCCTCAACGGCTTTGGGTTTTTGGATGACATAACCGACTTTGCCAGCAACGGAACTACATCTGAAACCATCGGCCTTGTCATAATGGTGGTCATAATGGTATTCTTCGTCTGGTTTGTTGTCCGCGACACCCACCACAAGCCCGAGGCCAAGGAGCATTAGGAAAAAGAACCAAAACATTTATATACCTACTTTTCACAGGGGAAGGGAATTGATAAAAGAGGTGCCGAATGGTTAACCAGTCATTTAGGATGGAGAGCGTTTTTAGGACGCTTAACGAATGGGGGCTCATCGACGTTGTCCTGCCCTTCCTGCTGATTTTCACCATCCTGTTTGCAATATTGCAGAAATCCTCCCTTCTGGGAGAAAATAAGAAGCAGATTAACACAGTAGTTGCATTGATCTTTGCGCTTATCGTTGTCATACCGCATGTCACCAATTCCTATCCGACGAGCTTTGACCCGGTCGAGATAATCAACACCGCATTGCCGCAGGTTTCTGTTGTGGTTGTCGCAATCGTAATGCTCTTAATCCTGATAGGATTGTTCGGGCAGGAAAAGGTCTTCCTGGGATTATCCATGCCCGGGTGGGTAGCCCTGTTTTCGTTCGTTGCAATACTGGTAATATTCGGAAGTGCCGCAGGAGTTGTTGGCGGTGGCGTTTCATCGTGGATTAACACCACCCTTGGCTCCGACCTCACGGCGGTAGTCGTCATGGTCCTAGTGTTCGGCATAGTGATAGCCTTCATAACAGGCGGCGAGGGCAAGAAAGAGGACATAAGCGCCCTGAACAGGGTCGGAGTTGACCTGAAGAAGTTGTTTGGCGGTGGCGGACACTGATATGGCTACATTCGTAGATGTTACCGGGCTTCACGTCTTCTCAAACATATTCGCCTTTCTTTTTGCATGGGTGATAGTCTACGCAATACTTATGTACACCAGGGTTGTTGGAAGCAACACGGTTATCCAGATAATCCTTAGCCTTTTGGTTGCGCTGTTTGTGCTGCTATCAACCATAGCAACTAATATAATCCTGACAATTGCCCCGTGGTTTGCGATACTGTTTGTGTTCGCAACATTGGCTGCAGTTGCATTCGGCTCTTTCGGCGCATCCGCGTCAACACCTACATTTCAGGGCCTTAAGGCAGTAACCCTCGTATTTTTTATAGTGATAATGGTGCTTCTGGCATTGGGGCAGATAACATCGGGCGCTGCACCCGCCACAACAACTACAGCCCCCAAGACAGGTATTGGGCTGATAACCGACCCAAGGATATTCGGCATCATTATACTGGGCCTGATTTCTGTATTCACAATCGCACTCCTGACCATGAAGTCACCTTAGTGGTGTTGCCTCTTAGCAGCATAGGAACTACTTTGTCTTTAGAAGTCTTTCCATCTTGTTGACATTATCCGTAAACGTGGGAAGAATTTTCTGGAACACCTTTTCCATCGCCTTTATTTCAACGCCAACGTCCTTGATATTGGTGTCATACTCGTTTATCTTTCCCAATATGCCTGCGTGCAGTGACTCAAACCTGTCCTTGACCTCTTTTATTTCCTGCTCAATCGCAGTAAGCCTGGACTCAACCTTGTCCTTCCATTCAACTATCTTGTTGATATCCTTGACCAGGGCAGTCCATTTCTCGTCTATTATGGCCTCGGCTATCTCCTCAATCTTGTCTTCCGGAAGCTGCTCCTGCTGTGGAGGCTGATACTGGAATTGCTGGGGCATCTGCCTCTGCGGCATTTGCATAGGCTGCTGCACAGGCGCGTCAAATCCTCCAAGGGCATCCGAAATCTCATCGGCATTGTAACCCTGCGACTGAAGAGCCATTATTATAGAATCATCGTCCATTCCCTGCTGCCGCATTGACATTATCTGCTGCAGCGCAGTAGGTTTGCTCGTTTTTTCTCCGCTTCCAAACAAAGGCGCCATTCCACCACCAATTGATAACACCATTTCCACTATCTTCTTATATAAAACTTTCTATTCGCATGCCCTTCCCCCCTTTACCGGAAATCTTCCTGCTTTTGACGGGAAATGTGTGGGGGAAAAGCCTTTACTATAGCCTTCTGCCCACCCCGTGATAATAATTTTTATAATCAGTTAATTTGGCCGCCCAGAAGTGGTTTTTCTAATCCATAAACAACAATATGCAATTTTTCCCTGATGGAAGAAAATTCAGCTTCATTTATTTTTCCTGGATAGGTCATCAGAAACATGGGAACAGGATTTTTGTCTTTTCCATATGGGGGTTGAACATAATCAAAAGTATTTAGCCTGAATCCAATTTTTTCATAAAATTTTATTCTTTTAATTGCAATTTCTGCTTCTGGCCTTTCCACTTCCAATACTGTTTTTTGCTTGTTCCTTGAAAGGTATTCTTTAAGCAATTCTGTTCCAATTCCTTTCCGCTTAAATTCTCCTTTTACAGCCAAATGCTCTACAAACAAAAAATCTTCAAAATCCCAATCAGCAACTAGTGCAACTAAAACTTTATCTTTAATAACTATGAAAAAATTGTATTTCTTATTCTTGATTAGTTCTTTTTGCAATTCCAATGTTCTTCTTTCATCCGATGGAAAAGAGGATTCATACATTTTCCATGCCTCTTTAAATTCCCGTGAATCCGAATTTTCTAATTTTATAAATTTCATATTATAACTGACAGAACTGATGCTTTATTAATATTACTGCGACAAAATTAACTCTGAATTTCCCTTTGGGAATGTTGCACTAAAAAGTTCAAAGATTATTTTGATTTAGTGCTATTTCTTCCCCACTATCTGCCTTACCTTGTCCTCAACAATCGCATCAACATCATTTTTAGTAACAAACTTTATGGGGTCCCACATGTCTATGTACTTCTGAAGCACCTTCACGTCATCGCTTGTCGCTCTTAGCTTCAATTCCTTTAGCATCATCGCAACCTTGTCCCTGATGTCCAGAATCTCCTGCTTGATTTCCTTTATGTCCGCATAAGTCGCCTTGATTTCCGTGTCAAGCTGCTTGGACCTTGTTATGAGATTTGAATCTGTAATCTGAATCTTCTTCCTTATATTTGCAAGTGTATCCTCAAGCGTCCTTACACGGCTGCTCAAGTCCCGAACCTCGCCCACGGCATTAGGTACCGGCATTTGCGGCACAGGCTGCTTCTTGCCAAAACTCACATTAAGGTCTACCATCGCCGTAACTCCATCCATATAGCATTAAAAGCTTATGTTAGTATATTAAAGTGGTTAATCATATAATGGTATCGGGAAGGGGGCTCTGTCCTGAGATTCCTTTAGCAGCCTAAAGTCGAGCTTCTTATCATCAGCAGAACACCGACAAGAGGGTTGGCTCCGTCGGAGAATGTCGGTTACCGCAAATCACGCTGCAAGCGAGAAGCTGCTAAAGGCGAGCGTCAGCGAGATTCAGGACGGAGCCCGAAGGATAAACCTTTTAAAAGGCGTATTGATGTTATAACAAAAAAGAGAGGTGCTTATGTCCCTATTCGGAGATAAGGGCACGTTCTCCTACGAGGTTGCTCGCGAGGGGGATGATGTGATAGTAAACGTTAACTGCGAGGAATACCCCCTAGTGCCTTCCCTCGAGGATGACCCGATAACCATGGCGAAGTCCATGGACATCCTCAACGAAGTCAAGGACGCAACAAAACTTGCTTTCTACCAGAAAAGGAGTTATGAGTATGAGTACAGCCAGACCAGGCTTGTTTCTGAGATTGCAGGTATGCAGAACCAGCTGATTAAGAGGAGGGACATTGCGGGATTTGCTTCTCTTATGGGCGGGGATGGCGCAAGATTCCTTTCTGCCTCCTACATGAGGCTGCAGCATTTGATTTCAAACATCCTGAAGTCGGACCCAATCGGGGCATACGTTGAGCTTACCAGGCTGATTAGGGATGAGCACATAAGGCTCCAGAAATCAGCCGACCAGGCTGAATCCAATGCACTGAACAATTTCATCTCAAATGCAGACTACATAAGGACGCTTCTCGAGCGCACGAAACTCATACAGCTTGCACTCCCCGACATCGCAGGATTCAAGTACGGCTCAAGGGATATTTACAGAAAATATTTCCAGCCAAACGTCAGGCCGGATTTCATGTTCACCAAGCTGATGAGCTCATACCCGATTAACGGGGAGGAGGTTGACAACTACACCCTCAACAACACGGAAGTTGCAATTTTTGAGCTTCCCGACACGGTGCAGTACCTCTACCACATCACACCGCCGGAATTCAAGCTTTCAGAGGAGAAATATGAAATCCTTGACACGGCAAGGAAGATTCTTGCGGAGCACCAGCCAAAGAAGGACGAGTTTGTGGAGCCGGACAGGATGCGCCAGGTTTTCTTCAACGTGGGCTATGACCTGATAGAAGAGCTTGCAGGATACCGCTCCATGAAGCTTAAGCCAAAGGAGATAGAGGAGCTCACAAGCATTCTTGTCCGCTACACAGTCGGATTCGGGCTTATAGAGGTTCTGCTGCAGGACGAGAAGATACAGGACATCACTGTAAATTCCCCGCTTGGCAACATTCCGCTGTTCATTGTCCACCAGGATTTTGCGGACTGCAGGACAAACATAATCCCAACCAGGGTGGAAGCCGAATCCTGGGCTTCGAAAATGAGGATGATTTCAGGCCGTCCGCTGGACGAGGCAAATCCCATACTTGACACCGAGCTCTCAATTCCCGGCGCAAACACAAGAGTTGCGGTAGTCTCAAATCCATTGAATCCCACTGGGCTTGCATACGCGTTCAGGCGCCATCGTGACAAGCCGTGGACGTTTCCGTTGTTCATAAAAAACAGGATGATGAACCCCATAGCGGCAGGAACGCTTTCTTTCCTCATCGACGGCGCAAGAACCATGCTCGTTGCCGGGACAAGGAGCGCTGGAAAGTCTTCACTGCTCGGCTCTGTGCTCGTCGAGATAATGAGGAAATACAGGATTATCACCATAGAGGATACGCTTGAACTTCCCGGTCCTGCACTTAGAAATCTTGGCTACAACATTCAGCAGATGAAGGTTGCTGCTGCAATGACCAAGGGAACTTCAGAGGTAAGCGCCGAGGAAGGCATTAGGTCTACATTGAGAATGGGTGATTCCTGCCTTATCGTGGGAGAGGTGCGCTCCACGGAGGCAAAATCATTGTACGAAGCAATGAGGATTGGCGCGCTGGCAAACATAGTTGCAGGAACAATTCACGCAGATTCGCCATACGGAGTTTACGACAGAGTCGTAAATGACCTCGGAGTTCAAAGGACTTCGTTCAAGGCAACCGACATTGTTGTGGTGGCAAATCCCATACGCTCCGCCGACGGGCTTCACAGGTGGAGAAGGATAACCTCCATTACTGAAATAAGGAAGCACTGGGAAAATGACCCCCTGCTTGAGAACGGTTTCGTGGACCTTTTCAAGTATGACACAAACACCGACCAGCTCGAGCCTTCAGCAGACCTTATCAACGGCGACTCTGAAATCCTGAAAGCCATTGCCGGAAACGTCAAGGAGTGGGCAGGCAACTGGGATGCAGTATGGGACAACATACTCCTAAGGTCAAAAATAAAAGAGGAGATTGTGAACATGTCAAACAAGCTCAACAATGCCCAGATTCTCGAGGCTGAATTCACCATAAACTCAAACGACCAGTTCCACAAGATATCAGACCAGATAAAGGAAGAGGTCGGCGCATTGGATTCCAAGAGAATTTTCTTCGAATGGAATGAATGGATGAAAAGAGAAATTAAAAAGAAGGGCTAAGCCGGTATTAACTCAGCCTTCGGCCAGCCCAGTATTCCTCAACTCTTCGCTTAGCTCTTATTCTGAGTTCCACAGACCAGTCCACGGTGGACAATGAGTTAACCCTTACTGCCCTCTCCAGCCGCGTCTCCCCTTTTACGTCTTCCCTTATGCTTTTCAGGTACTTTATTGCACCCTCAATCTCTTCAAATTTCGCGTCATAGTCTTTGGAGCCTTCTGAACCGCGCAATCCCCTCATGGCGACAAGAACCGCAAGCCCCTCCTTAACATTTGCCCGCAGGGATGATCTGGTTTGATGAGACTTGAGGCCACCCAACGGCTGCCCGTAAGACTCTATAAACCTGTCAATGCTAAATTCCCCGACGTGATCCAATGTCACGTCTTCAGGATGCAAGCCAAAAACGAACTGTATGCCGCCGTATCTTCCATTTCCATTGTTTCCTTTGTAGCCTTCCATTTTCAATCCTCCTCTAGAGTTCTCTGAAGAGTATTATTCCAATGTGAATACACCTTTGAGACTCACTGTTTGAATTCAAACAAATTGGGCAACATATTTATATAAGTGAGCATCAAATTTTATAAAAATAAGGTATTTTAGTAGGTAAACAATGCCAGAATTAAGTAATATCCGTCTTGACAGGATTGACAGGAAAATACTTTCGGAGATTGAAACCGATTCCAGGATAGCGCTAAGCTCACTTGCAAGAAAGGCGCATGTTTCAAGAACAGTTGCGGAATACCGCCTGAAGCAATTGGGGGAAAAGGGCATAATCCGCGGCTATTACACTTTGGTTGACCCCTCGCGCTTTGGGCTCACGGTATGGAAGCTCTGGGTTTCACTCCACTCCACATCGGCAGAGCACAAGGAAAAATTCTTCTCCTACCTTGCAAAGCATCCGCAGGTATGGTGGTATGCAGGATGCGCCGGCACATACGACGCAGTTATTTGCGTTCTGTGCAGCACCCCTCATGACTTCAACAGCTTCTTCAGCTCATTGCAGGAAAAGTATGGCAATATGATATCGAGGTCTGCGACGCTCATCAACGTCAGCTTCGAATACCACACCCGCGGCTATCTGCTCAACAGGCAGAGCAGGCTTATTGAGTCTTCATTCCAGGAAAAGCCCCTTGCCAGCGAGATGCCCAAAGATGCAGCTGAAGTTCTAAAGCTAATCTCAGGGAATTCAAGGATTAAATATTCGGAGCTTTCTGAAAAAACGGGCAGGAATGTCAAGACCATAAAGAAACTGCTCAGGGAACTCAAGAAATCAGGAGTTGTTGTTTATTACCGCCCATCGATTGACGCCTCAAGATTCGGCTACGAGTATTACAAGGTTCTCCTCTACCTCAGCAATCCAACCGGCATACTTCCGTCATTGGTTTACTGGTGCAGGCTTCAGAAAAATATAACTGCGGTAATATCCTGCGTGGGGCCCTGGCAGCTTGAGCTTGAAATAGAGATAGACACATTCAGGAATCTCTGCTCCATGCTCACCGAGATGAAAGACAGGTTTCCGGATGTCCTGAAAAGCTATGAAACACTTCTTCTCACAAGGGAAGGCAACTACGAACTGAACCTGGCCGGAAAGATTACTTAATCATCTCCCTTATCAGAAGCGCAATTAACGCAAGTATAGCCACCATGATTGCCACTTCCGCTATCAGCAGGTAGTTTGGCGCAGGATTTACATTTTCAGCTGCAGCGTATCCTGTAGGGCCGTATCCTGCCGAAAGGGATATTCCAATTATTACCGCAACAAGCACCAGCGCAGGCAGCCACGTGATGAGGTTTTTCCCTTCCCCTATTCCCATCTTGGAAAATGCTGGTGATATATCCCCTTCCTCGCACCCCAAATCCCTCAGCTCGCCTAATATCTTAGTCTCAGAATCGCCCTTGCATAAGGATATCATTGCATACTCTTCAACACTGCGTGCAATTTCCAGGTCTATGCCTTCCTTCATTTCCGGTGAAAAACAGGACGAGTGTATATAAAATTATCTGATTTTCGGGCTCTGTCCTGAGATTCCTTTAGCAGCCTAAAGTCGAGCTTCTTATCATCAGCAGAACACCGACAAGAGGGTTGGCTCCTTCGGAGAATGTCGGTTACCGCAGACCATATTGCAAGCGAGAAGCTGCTAAAGGCGAGCGTTAGCGAGATTCAGGACAGAGCCTGATTTTCGGGATAACAGAAATTTTTTGGATAACCTATGATTTTGGGAAAACAAAGGGTTTATATATGGCTCCCTGGAAAATATAGGTATGGCAATAAACGCTTACGACATCATCGCCGCTCTGAAAGAATTCTTCGTGGACAGGCAGTTTCTTATTTTACTGAGCTCAACAGTAATTTTGTTTCTTGCAATCTTCATCATGTGGTTCTTTTACCACAAGCAGCTGTCACGGAGGGATTTGTTCGAGATTCCAAGAATAGACTCCAAGAGCAGGTTTGTGAACTTCATTGACCGGTTCATTTACTTTTTCAAGTATCTGGTTATTTTTCCGCTGTACTCATTTATCTGGTTCCTGATTTTTTCATTCCTCTTGGCGCTGATTGCCAAGTCCCGGCCTATGGTAGAGATTATGTTTTTTGGAATAGTCATGGTCTCGGTGACAAGAATATCCGCTTACGTCAGCCCAAAACTCGCGGAAGACATGGCAAAACTGCTCCCATGGGCGCTGATAATAGTTTTCCTGACAGACCCACAATCGGTTACTCCAGACAGTTTTCAGGTTTCTTTCAGCAATTTCGTTCAGGAAATTCCAAAGGTTGCAAAGTATCTTTTCTTCATAGCATTCGTTGAATGGGTGTTGAGAATCGGCCACTGGATTATCAGTTCCGTAAGGGATGAGCACAAGCCGGTTTTCAAAGACACAAAATAAAAAGCACCCCGGCAAAACCTAAACGTCCGCGTACAGGTAAAACTCCCATGGATGCGGCCTCAGCCTTACGGGGTCCACTTCGCGCTTCCTCTTGTATTCAATCCATGTTTCAATCAGCTCTTTCGTGAATACGCCGCCCTGAAGCAAAAACTCGTGGTCTTTTTCAAGCGCATCAAGCGATTCCGAAAGCGAGCTTGGGCACGTCGGACACTTCTCATTGGAATGATAAAGGTCCCTGTCCATGGGCTTGCCCGGGTCAATCTTGTTCTTTACTCCGTCAAGACCGGCCATGAGCATTGCAGCAAACGCAAGGTACGGGTTGCAGCTTGGGTCCGGCATCCTGAACTCGACCCTTTTGGTATTCTCATCCTCGGAATACATTGGTATTCTAACGCTTGCGCTCCTGTTTCTCTGGCTGTAGGCCAAATTTACCGGAGCCTCAAAACCGGGCACAAGCCTCTTGTAGCTGTTTGTAGTTGGAGCTATTATCGCGCAAAGCGCCGGAGCGTGCTTCAGCAATCCCCCAATGTAATGCAGGGCAGTCTGGCTTATCAGGGCATACCCGTTGCGGTCATAGAAAAGGTTCTTCCCGTTCTTAAAAAGGCTCTGGTGGCAGTGCATCCCGCTTCCATTGTCATTGAATATCGGCTTCGGCATGAAAGTTGCAGTCTTGTTGTACTTAAGCGCCGTGTTCTTCACAACATATTTGTACATCATGACCTGGTCCGCCATCCTCACGAGCGGGGAATACCTCAGGTCTATCTCGCATTGTCCTGCGGTGGCAACCTCGTGGTGGTGCATCTCAACCTGGACACCGCACTGAATAAGCGTCCTCACAATATCATTCCTTATCTCCTGCAGGGCATCGCTTGGAGGCACCGGAAAGTATCCTTCCTTATGGCGCAGCTTGTGGCCAAGATTATTCCTGCCGTTGTTCTCGGAACCGGAATTCCATATCGCTTCCTCTGAATCAACAAAATAAAACCCGCTGCTCTCGTTCTGGCCGTACCTTATGCTGTCAAATATGAAAAACTCCACTTCAGGCCCCCAATAGGTTTCATCCGCGATTCCAGCATCCTTTAGGTATTGCACCGCCTTTTGAGCAACGTACCTCGGGTCCTTGTTGTAAGGCGTTTTCTTTATGGGGTCTCTTACGTTGCAGATGATGCTAAGCGTGTTTTTTGAAAATGGGTCTACAAAAGCAGTTGATGGGTCTGGCACCAGAAGCATGTCGCTTTCATTTATGTCCTGAAAACCCCTTATCGAGCTCCCGTCAAACCCTGTGCCCTCTGAAAAAACCTTCTCCGAAAAATCAGATAAGGGTATTGAAAAATGATGCCATGTTCCCGGAATGTCTATGAACTTAAGGTCCACCATGTCTATGTCCTTGGACCCTGCCTCCTCAATCAGCATTTTAGGCTCGCTCTTCATGTTATCCCCCCTCAAACGTTTGACTTCCGATTTTTCTGTACATATATAAGCTTTCTTGGGAGAAAAAGTAACAAAATAGTGCAAAAAAGAAAAAGTTTATATAATTGTTAATAAAACCTGGCACTATGCCCAAAAAAATGAACAAGGATGAAGTTTTCAGGATGGACTCCAGCGACACTTTAATCGTCAACGAGCTCATTGACAACCCGAAAAAGCCCCTTAGGGAGATTGGAAAAAAGCTCCGCCTGAGTTTTGTCACGGTAATGAACCGAATCAGGCGCCTGGAAAAGGAAGGCGTCATAAAGCACTACACCACAAAGATTGACTACGAAAAGCTCGGCTACGGCACCCACGCATTGGTTCAGCTCAGGATATCGAAGGGCAGGTTTGGAGAATTCTCAAAAGCCATTGAGAAGGAGCAGAGCATTTACGCGGTTTATGACGTTACTGGCGATTTTGACAGCGCAATCATAGGCCTCTTCAAATCAACACAGTCCATGGACAAATTCCTGAAAAAGCTGCAGTCATTTGATTTTGTTGAAAGGACTTCAACCGCACTTATCCTCAACACCATAAAAGAGGATTCCATGAAGGTCTAGGCCCTGAGCAGGGAAGAAACATCGTATAAGAAATCCTCGCCCATGCTTTCTATCAGCTTGAGAATTTCCTCTCCAATCGGACTGGCTTCTGCCGGCGCAGGCTCGGAAACTATGTCTTCTATCGTTCTATCTTCATCATGCTCCTCAGGCTCAGCATCGGCTTCTTCCCCGTGCATCTCTTCCGTGTTTGGAGTGTAAACTTCACTGGCATCGTATTCCTCACCCGCTTCGTATTCATCGCCGCCAGCCCCAGAGGATTCCAGGTCATTCATGTCCCAGAACTCCCTGCTTATCATGTTCATGGACCAGTTAAGCTCCCTGAAAAGGTGGGGCAGGTCGTATTTTACCTCGACATGGTGCAGTGGGTCGCGGTGCCTTACAAGGAGCATTGCGCTGCCTACAATTTCAGGAGGGTCTTCAGGCTCCGGTGCTTTCATCGCTTGATGGTATTCCATTGTGTGTATTGGGGTTTCTTATTTTTTAAAGGTTTGGGTAAGAAGCAGCACAATTGCAAGGTAAGCTAAGTATGAAATCAGCTCCAAAAGGCTTGGGTTTCCATTGTAGCCAAAAAGGCCTTTAAGGAATCCGCCAACAACCCCATTCTCGTGCAATGCAGGAAAGCTTCCGTCAGCATTTGCTTCCGGGTTGATGTCAAACACAGGCGTTATTATGCCCGATACTATGCCCGCTTCCTCGAACTCATGAATGCCGTGAGCCACGAGCCCGGCTGCAAAGAATATGAGCAAAACGCTGCTAACCCTGAACAGCCCGCTTAGGTTAATCTTTTTCACGCCAACGAAGAGCAGTATTCCCACGATAACCGCAAAAATTACCCCAAGAATTCCGCCGATAAGGCTCACGCCGCTCGTGTAATTTGCTGCATTCAGGAATATAACCGTTTCAGCGCCCTCGCGCAATACTGCCACAAACACCAGGAAGAATATGCTTATGTATGAAAACGCCATGCTTTCCGAGCTCAGCATTTTTTCAACATCCCCCTCTATTTCCAGGGCAATCCTGTGCTGCTTAGCCATCCAGAATATCATTGTTGTAAGCAAAAAAGCTCCAACAACCATCGTTACGCCCTCAAATATATTCTCAGCCCTGCCTTCAAAGCCCCCTGCAACAGTGCTAAACAAATAAGCAGACAGCATGCTTGCAAGAATCCCAAAAGCTATCCCATAATACACCCACTTCCTGAATCTCCCGTTGTTTGTCCTGTCGAGATACGCCAGCACAATCCCTACCACCAGGCTTGCCTCAAGCGTTTCCCTCGATGTTATCAAAAAAGATTCAATCATACTTAACAATTGTTATGTTGATTCAATAGGTTATATAAACTTTTCTGTCCCTGAATCCAAAACATTAAAATACTCCGGCACCAAATGGGCGTATATCCTTTAATTTAAAAAAAGAGGTGAAAAAATGGTTGGCTACACGGATATGATGGGTGTTATGATCGGCTTGGGCGCAGGTTTCTTTGTAATTGCACTTGCAGCCTGGATTTACATGGGATTTGCGTTGATGGCCATTGCAAAGAGAACTAAAACAGAAAACGGCTGGCTGGGTTTCATACCGATAGCAAATATTTACCTTATAACTCAGATTGCAAAGCTTCCTGCATGGTACACCCTTGCAGTTTTGCTGGCTTTCATTCCGTTAATTGGCGGCCTGGCCCTTATCGTGGCTTTGGCATACTTCTGGTGGATTGTTGCAGAAAGGCTCAAGAGGCCCGGATGGTTCGGCATACTTGCTGTAATTCCGATAGTGAACCTGATTGTTGTTGGAATTATGGCCTGGGGCAAATAGCCCCTTATTTTTTCTTTAAGCAGTTCAACAACCTTTATATACGCCCCTAACTAAGAACGAAAGAAAAAAGGGGAAAAATGCCTGATGAAATTTTAGACAAGAGTCTTCTATCAAAGTACAAGGATAGGCTGGAGCAGGAGCTTGGCGCAAAAAACCTCCAGCCGGGCAAATCTGTAGTATCCAAGGAATACAGCGACTTTCGCGAGGAAATACTGCCCAGGCACCTTTCAATTTACGAAAAGCTGTGCGACTTCTGCGGGAGAATCTTCAAGATTAAGCCTCCAAAGCATCGCGAAGCCGAGCTTTTGGAAGCAATTGAGATGTGCCATCTCAAAGTAACTCCAACAGGAGTCATATCATTCAGCATCGTTGCGCCCATACTTTTCGGCATCATATTATCGCTGATATTCTACTCAATCTCCGGCTCATTCTTCTTCGTCTATTTCTTTCTCATAGTTGCTATTTTTCTTATTATGCCCCTTGGCAAGCTGCCTGATTTTCTTGCAACAACATGGCGCCTGAAGTCCTCAAACCAGATGGTTCTCTGCATATTCTATGTGGTAACTTACATGAGGCATACCTCAAACATAGAGCTTGCGCTTGATTTTGCGGCTGAGCACCTTACTCCGCCGTTGTCGCTGGACATAAAAAAGGTCCTCTGGGATATTGAGACTGAAAAATACCCGTCCGTAAAGGAATCGCTTGACGCATATCTCAAGACATGGAAGAATTACAATCTCGAGTTCATAGAGGCCTTCCACATGATTGAATCATCATTGTATGAAGGCACCGAAGAAAAAAGGCTTGCCGCATTGGACAAGGGCCTAGACCTTATATTGGAAGAGACTTACGAGAAAATGCTTCACTACGCCCACAACCTGAAGTCTCCAATCACTATGCTGCACATGCTCGGAATAATCCTTCCGATTTTGGGGCTTGTCATCCTCCCATTGGTTGTAAGTTTCATACCTGAAATCCAATGGTACCACCTTTCAACCATTTACAACCTGTTCCTCCCAATTCTTGTGTACATTATGGGCAAAAAAATACTTGCGACTAGGCCAACCGGATACGGCGACACCGATATCTCGGAAGACAATCCCCAGCTGAAGAAATACCGGAACATCCTGTTCACGATAGGCAAGACTGAAGTTAAGATAAATCCAATGTACATAAGCATCATGGTTTTCCTCATCCTCATGTTCATTGGGTTCCTCCCTTTGCTGATGCACGCTGCGGATTTTCCAGACATGGGCTGGGGAAGGGGGGATTCAAATAGCCCCTGCGGAAGGAATTTCTGCCTGCTGGGCTTCGAAAAGGATGAAGATGGAAATGTTATAGGGCCGTATGGGCTTGGCGCAGGCCTCCTTAGCATGGGCATAACACTTGCGCTTGGCATTTCTTTAGGGCTGTACTTCAAGCTAAAGTCAAAAAATGTGATAAAGATAAGGGAAGAGTCAAAGCGCCTTGAGGAGGAGTTTGCAGGGGCGCTGTTTCAGCTGGGCAACAGGCTCGGAGACGGAATTCCAACTGAAATGGCAGTCGGCAGGGTTTCCGAGACCATGGAGGGCACCGTCTCCGGAAAGTTCTTCGAGCTTGTAAGCAACAACATAAGGCGCCTTGGCATGTCAGTGGAGCAGGCAATCTTCGACGAGAAATACGGTGCGCTTCTGTACTATCCATCGCGTGTCATAGAGAGCTCCATGAAGGTTCTCACTGAATCAATAAAGAAAGGCCCGAGCGTTGCTGCACTGGCCCTGATGAACGTGTCAAAGTACATAAAGGAAATTCACCGCGTAAATGAGCGCCTCAAAGACTTGCTTGCGGATGTAATTTCCTCCATGAAATCGCAGATAAAGTTCCTTGCCCCCGTCATCTCCGGAATAGTCATAGGCATTACATCGATGATTACAAATATACTTGGAAAGCTAAGCGGGCAGCTAGGCTCTTTCGGCGACACATCAGGCTCAAATGTGCCTCTGGACCTCCCAAACCTCCTCGGCGGCCGTGGCATCCCGTTGTTCTACTTCCAGATTATGGTCGGGGTGTATGTGGTGCAGATTACTTATATCCTCACGGTGCTTGCAAACGGGATAGAAAACGGCTCCGACAGCCTCAACGAGCGCTATGAGCTTGGTGTCAATCTTATCAGGAGCACTTTCATGTATGTGTTCATTTCAGGCACGGTAACTGTGCTGTTCAGCATAATTGCAAGCAATATTCTTCCAAATTTATAAAAAAGTGGGGACGCTGGGATTTGAACCCAGGACACCTACGTCTTCAGCGTATTGAACTGCACTTCATGTGCATGTGCTCTCCTTAGCCGAAGACACAAATGGTTTCCCGTGCCCTCTCAGTCTGAGCTACGTCCCCTCCAGAACCTCTGGAAGTGCTCAAGAATTCTTTAAATATCTTGCTATTCAAAGGGCTCCGGTGAAAATATAGGTTAGCAGCCTAAGGTCGAGTTTCTTTGCAGTCTTATTAGCATTGACAAGAGGGTTGCCTCATCCGGAGAATGTCAATCAACACCAAAGACAGAACAAACTCGAAGCTGCTAATCCCGAACGGAGTGAGATTTTCGCCGGAGCCTATTCAACGCTCTCTTCCTCGGCATTCGGTTTTCCCGCATTGCCGTGCTCCACAACCTCGAGCTTTCCGTACCTTCCCGTGCTGAGCTGCTTCTCCCCGCGAAACTCGCTTACAAACCCGTTTGAAATCTTCACCTTATCCCCGGGCTTCACCTTGTCAGCATCTTCATTCCAAAGGCTTAGAGTAATCTCCCCTGTTTCGTCCTTGGCCTTCGCATTCGCAACCCTTCCGGGCTTTCCGAACTTTTCAAATGTTCTTGGCTCGGAAACAGAAACTACCTCAACAGTAATCTCAACTTTTCCCTGCCCGACATTCAAGTCACTTATCGCCATGGCCACATAGCATAGAAGGTAGCTTATAAAACTTACCGTTTGCCGGAAGCGATAGAAAAAGCGTCATTGATTACCTTGTCCGGAACATTCCTTCTCCTCAGGACACTTGCAACCTGGTCTTCGGAATAGCCCATCTGCATCGACTTCTTCGTCCACATGGCAATCTTAATCGCCATCCTGCTTCTCTCGAGCCTTTTTTTCTTTCTCGCATGAATGGTTCCAACCACCGTAACTGCCAGGAAAACGCCGGCAATCACGTAAACTATATATGCAAGGGCGCTTGTAGATTCGGTCGATGCTGCCGCCTTTCCGACAACATCCCCATTTGGAGGGGAGGGGCGCCTTATGAAAACCGGCTCCGAAGTTTTGCCCGGTGAATTATCTGCATCACTTGCAACATCTTGTCCTGCGCCAGAATCTTTCTGCGGAACAACGCTGCTTATGTCCCCGGCATCTCCAACTATATCTTTATCCGCCGCATTGCCGCTGAGGCAGCACCTGGACAACGAGCTTGGAGCATCCGCCTCGGTGCTGCAAAGGTTCACTCCCGAACAATATCCCTGGACAAAAGCATCGCCGCACACAAAATCGCCATCCCAATATTTCGAAGGGGCATACGAATACCCTGCCGAAGAGAAGAAATTCGCGCATGAAGGTTCATTCGCCAACGCAACAAGGCTGTCTGCGCTGTCAAAAACGAGCACAAAATCGTATGACGCATCGCAGGCTTCTGTTTCAGTGACGGAAAACACACCGCCTTCCTTAAGCACCCCAAATGATTTTGACCCGGCGCTTATGCATACATTGGAGCCGTCACCCGAAAATCCAGTTAGCGGAAAATAATTTGCCAGGCTTTCAACCGAGCCCTTAAGCCCTGAATCGTCAACAGCCCTTCCGCTTATTAGGTTTCCAACGGTGCCGTCAAAGAAAACCGCAGGTATGAACAGCAAAAGAACCGCAACAACAAGCATAAAATTAACATCTATCCTTTTGATTTCCAACACCCTTTTCATGCAAAATTTCGGTTTTTGTTATCTTCCGAAAGGTTTTCCATTTATTAATCCTTCTATAAATGAAGGCAACCCGTCAATCTTCACCCTGACCTGCTCGGTTGTGTCCCTGTCCCTTATGGTAACGCTATTGTCCTTCAGAGTTTCAAAATCAATTGTAACGCAGTATGGAATCCCTATCTCATCCGCCCTTGCATACCTTCTTCCTATGCTGCCGCTTCTGTCATAAAAGCAGTAGAAGTTCCTCTTCAGGGATTCAAACGCTTTTCTTGCTTCCCCGTCAAGCTTGTTTACCAGAGGAAATACCCCGACCTTTATTGGGGCAATCTTGGGATGCAGTTTCAGCACTATGTTGCCTCTTGCCTCGTCATTATTGTACGCATCAAACAGGAAAACCAGGAATGCCCTGTCCACGCCAAGCGATGGTTCGCAAACAACATGCGGGATTACCTTCTGCTTTGATTCCTCGTCAAATATGCTCAGGTCTTTTTTTGAATGCTCTGAATGCGCCTTTAAATCGTAATCCGTCCTGTTCGCCATTCCCAGAAGCTCCTTCCAGCCAAACGGAAACTTGTACTCAAGGTCCCAGGTGTCAAGCGCGTAGTGGCTCTTCTCCGTTCTGAGATGCTGCCTTGCCCTCAGATGCTGCTGGTTTACTCCCAGGCTTGTGAACCAGGATATTTCCAGCCCCAGGAAATACGCATGCCAGGGCGTTTGTATTATCTTCTTCTTGACGGCATCCTTCAGCTTCATTGGGCTGTGCGGCTTGTTGTTCTCCTGCATTTCTGCGCTGAATATGTTAACTTCCATATCCTCCACTTCATTTAGGAAAGGGCATTTGCCGGTCTGGTTCGGATGGATGAAATATTCTATTTCCATCTGCTCAAACTCCCTGCACCTGAAAAGAAAATCCCGCGGGGAAATCTCGTTCCTGAACGCCTTGCCCATCTGCGCAATACCGAACGGCAGCTTCATCCTGGCGTGCTCCTCCACTAGCTTGAAATTTGTGAATATAAGCTGGGCAGTTTCCGGGCGCAGGTAAGATTTTAACCCCCCTGAAGCCCCAATTTCAGTTGAGAACATCAGGTTGAACGGCGATGCCTCCCCAAGCGCAGAGCCGCACTTCCTGCAGTGTATCTTGTTTTCCCTCACAAGTTTGTTGATGTCATCTGCCTTCATGCCATCAGCAGAAATCTTCAGCACGTCCTCGACAAGCTGGTCTCCCCTGTACCTTTCCCTGCATTTGGTGCATTCAAGCAGTATGTCAACAAAGCTTTCCACGTGGCCTGAAGCAACCCACACCTTAGGATGGGTTATGATTGAACCATCTATTCCCACTATGTCTTCGCGGGAATGCACGTGAAACTTCCACCACATCTGTTTGAGGTTGTTCTTTAACTCGGAGCCCAAATGCCCGTAATCCCAGAATCCGGAAATCCCGCCATATATCTCGCTGTTGGGATACACGAATCCTTTCTTCTTGCAGAAAACAGCCATGTCGGCTATGCCAAGCGCCATGCTCACGTTAATTTTATCCTATTTTAAAAGGTTGTGGATTATTTCGACTTCACAAATGCCACAATTTTATCCACAACCTCCTCAACAGGCATCTTTGTTGTGTCCAGAACCAGATCGTAATTTGAGTGGTCATAGCAGTTGAAGCCGTAGTATTTCCAGTACCTTTTGTTCTCGCTTTCCTCCCTCCTGTCCATATTTTTTAGCGTCGTTGCAACATCCTCATTCTTTTCTCCCCCTCTCTTGTCATTGAGTATCCTTTTTGCGCGCTCCACCTTGTCCGCATCAAGGAATACCTTTACATTTGCATGGGGTATGAAAAACGCGGATAGCCTGCCGTCAATCACAAAATTATCCTGCTTCCCAAGGTCTCTCTGCTTCTCATCAATTGCCCTGTCAATGGAATCATCTGTTTCCTCAAGCTTTCCGAGCTCAAGCAGCGATAAGCCGCGCTCTTTTGCAATCTCCCTTGTAAGGTCCCCCATGGAGTAATGCCTAAGCCCCAGCCTCTTTGCAATGGCCTTCGCTATCGTGCTTTTGCCTGAGCCTGCACGCCCCGAAATAACGATAATCATGTGGCAAATGAGCGCCGGGATATTTAAATAGTTATTGCAAACTTTTAAATACTTAAGAAGGGCAATCCCTCCGAGGGTGGGAGGGTAGCTTGGAATACTTCTCTTACTTGTCAATGCATCAAAATGGAACAAAGGGAAGAAATCGTAATTGTACTGGACTTTTTGCCGAATGGCTATCCATTCGACGAAAGGCCATCGCACATGAAGAATCCTGTAGCGCAAGCTGTGGGCCGTGACCATTTCGTGCTGCTTGAGCTTGTCCCAAAGAAAGGCATCCACCTCCAGCCATACGAAGAGGTATATGTCGGCGAAGGCAAGCGCGACAAGATACACCACATCATCGGAAGAATGCCTCCCACGAGACTTACGGAAACCGCAAAGTCTGAGCTGAGCTTTGTGATAAAGGACCTTGTAAGGAAGTATGAAAAGCGCTATGTCGATTTCTTCAACACGGCAGGACCATTAAGCACCCGGATGCACCAGCTTGAGCTTCTCCCGGGCCTGGGAAAAAAGCACATGTGGCAAATACTCGAGCAAAGGGATGAAAAGCCGTTTGAAGGCTTTGATGACCTGAAAAAGCGGGTTAAGCTCATGCCCGACCCCGAAAAGGCCCTAATAAAAAGGATTATGAATGAGATTGAAGGAAAAGAGAAGCACAACATATTTGTGGATGTCTAATGCCCGTAAACGCAATAAGTATCGGACCTTTTACGACTTCAAAAGAGGAGATAAGGGACATAATAAAGGCATGGATTGCAGTTACGCTTGTTTTTTCCATATTTCTCGGCTCCGAGCTAGGCTATGCTGCAATTATAATCTCTCTAATCAGCGTCGGCCTGGGCGTGGTGCTCCATGAAGTTGCCCACAAAATTGTTGCACAGCATTACGGCTGTGTCGCGGAATTCAGGGCATTTAATTTTATGCTTCTTCTTGGAATCCTGCTTTCCTTTTTGGGATTTGTTTTTCTTGCCCCGGGCGCAGTCTTCATCTCAGGCCCAGTGGGGAAGAGGCGTAACGGCAGGATTTCTGCTGCAGGGCCGCTGACAAATATTGTCCTCTCAATGATATTTTACCTGCTGATAGCTGTGCCGTACCCCCTATTAGGTCAGATCGCGAAATACGGCGTATGGATAAACGGATGGCTTGCTCTCTTCAACATGATTCCATTGGGCCCTCTGGACGGCAGGAAAATCCTCCACTGGAACAAGATTGTGTTTGGGCTGATGCTCATCGCTTCATTAGTTATAGTCTACAAGGTGGCTTGAATGGAAATCATAAGATGCCCGTACTGCAGAAAGAAGGTTGCAATGCACGAGAGATACTGCTACCATTGCGAGCAGGACATATCCAAAGTCATTGACGAAGCCCAAAAACCGAAGCTCAAGAAAAAATCCCACTGATGTCTTTCCATACCATGCTTAAGTTCCCCTTGTTTTTTGACAGCAACAGCAGTAATGCAACAACCAGCAGAAATACAAGGAACATCAGGATGTTGGCTATTCTTCCTTTTTTCACGGCGCGCTAAGAATGGCAATTGTATTTAAACTTTGACATTTTCGCCTTGCCATGGCAGTCATCAAATTCATTCCCGAGGATTTTATAGTAAAGGAAATTCCGCTTGCAACGGAAAACAGAGGCCCTTACTCCCTTTTCATCCTGAAAAAGAGGAACCTTACAACATTGGAGTCCATCGGGGCAGTTGCCGCAAAGATTGGGGTTGATTTCAGGGAGATAGGATTTTCCGGCAACAAGGACAAGAATGCAGTTACAGAGCAACTAATCTCCATCAGGGACGTTTCCCGGGACAGGGTTGAAGGCCTGAGCATAAAGGGCATAAGCCTAAAGTTTTTTTCTCATTCGGAAAAACCACTTAGGATTGGAGACCTTGAAGGCAACAGCTTTGTGATAACCATAAGGGACATGGAACCGGAAAAAACAAAATTAAGGAGCCGCATAAGGGTTCCCAATCTTTTTGGACCGCAGAGGTTCTCAAACTCAAACCCTGACATAGGCCTTTGCATAGTAAAAAAGGAATTCAGGGCAGCTTCCGGCATTATAATGGAAAAAGACATGGCTTTCGGGCCCGTGATTAAGGGCTTTCTTGCCTCCAGCCCCAATGATTATGTAAATGCCCTAAAGCAAATGCCTTTCCCAATCCTTAAAATGTACGTTCACGCCCTTCAATCCCTGATTTGGAATGAGGCTGCTGCAAAATGCATCGAAAAGGGCATTGAAGCTGGAGAAATTCCCATAGTCGGATTCGGGACGGAAATAAAGGATGACGTGCCTGGCAGAATCATTGCGGCAATCCTGAAAAAATACGGGATTTCGCAGCGCAACTTCATAGTCAGGGAAATTCCATCTGTTTCTTCAGAGGGCAGCCAAAGAAAGGCTTTCATTGAAGTTGAGATAAGCATAAAAAGCGTCTCGGAAGATGAACTCCATCCCGGCAGGAAAAAGGCAGTCGTTGAATTTTCCCTCCCTAAATCTTCATACGCAACCGTTGTTCTCAGGGAATTGCTAGGCTAAATCCCCTTTCTTTATCGCTTTCACTATGTCCCCAAATATTTTCTCAATGGGCTGGTCCCCGTCTATTTCCCTCAAAAGCCCCTTTTGGGAATAGAAGAATATCAATGGGTCTGAAAGCACCTGGTAAATCTTAAGGCGGTCCCTTATGGTTTCAGGCTTGTCGTCGTCCCTTATAACCAGCCTGCCGCCGCACTTGTCGCACACGCCTTCCTCTTTCGGAGGCATGTTCCGTATGTGATAAACCGCCTTGCACGCGCTGCAGACCCTCCTTCCAGACAGTCTCTCCATTATCACTTTCTCGCTGGATTCAAGGTTCATCACAAGGTCTATCTCAGTCAGGTGCTCAAGTTCATGCGCCTGGTTTATTGTCCTCGGGAACCCATCAAGTATGAAATTTTTGTACTTGCCCCTGCCAAGTATTTCCGCCATCATCTTAACCACGATGTTGTCGGGCACAAGCTGGCCCTTCTTCATGAAGATTTCAGCCTTTTTCCCTATGTCCGTCTTCCTTGATACATTTTCCCTCAGTATGTCACCGGAAGAAACGTGCGGAACCCCAAATTTTTCAGAAATCATCCTCGACTGCGTGCCTTTTCCGGTTCCCGGCGGCCCTAGAATTATCAGCCTCAACCTAGATACCCCAGCTCTGTCTTGGATACAGTATCATCTTCCCACGACTCGCCCATCTTTCCAACAATCCCCGCCATTTTTGATTTTATGCCCTTCCATTCGGAATGGAACTCCTTCAGGAACTCCACCTCTCCCTTCTCTTCTCCGGAAATTGAAGCTGAAAGCCCCTTGCGGTGCAGTGTCATAAGGCTCCCGTAAAAGTCATACAGCTCCTTTTTTCCATCGTCATCAAACATCCTGAACTCGTGCATGCTCGCAAGGTTGTTAGTGTCCGGCTGAATCAGCTCTGACAGTATTCCAATCACGAACTCAAGCTTTTCCATCATGTTCGCATTTATCTCGCGCAGCAGAAATCCTGTTTTTTCTATGGCTGAAACTTCAAAGTCGCGGTCCATGGCCTTAAACTCGGGAAGGCCGTGCTTCCTCTTCAGCTTGTCGTACTCTTCCTCAATACCCATAACATCCCTCCATTGAACGCAATTTTTAAATGTTGTCAAAATGTTAAGCCCCCGACGAGAGTTGCACTCGCGACCTGCAGATTTCCGGAAACCATGGACTTTAATCCCTAATTTCAGATACAAGTCTGCCGCAATAGCTACTATGCTACGGGGGCGTGCCTCCCAGAATTACAACGCCTTTTAAAAAAGTTAGCCCTCCTGGCCGTACAATGCCGGGTGGAATGGCTCTGCCACGGGTATGAACTGCCTCATGTCCAGGAATTTCTTCACCTGGCCCTGCACCCTGTAGGCTTCCCTCCACAGCTCTTTCTCCCTCTTGTCAAGCTCCGCAACCATTATCCTTTCATCATACAAATGCTTGACGTGCTTCAGAAACCAGTGATTTTTCCATGTTCCCTGCCAGTCCGCTTCTATCCACGGCCTGAAGAATATCTCAATCTCGCCCATCTGCACTTTCAGCTTCTTCCCCTGATGCACAATCTCCGTGTCCTGGGTGTATACCATGTGGAAGTCTATGTCAAGGTGATGCCTGTAGTACCCGGAATACTTGCCCTCCGGCTTCTTCAGCAGCCTCCACCACACCCACATCTCTTTTCCGCCGCGGTGGATTCCCTTCTGGATTGTTTTTTCCATGTAAAGCTTCTCTATCTCCTCATGGTCCCCCTTATCGTCTGTAAAGCCCTCGTCCAGGAGGTATTCATGAAGCATAACATACAGGTTCTGAAGATGGTATATGTCCTTGTATTTTACCCTGAACTCAGGAATGGACCTTATCTTGTTGCCCTTGTTTTCCGGCATATTGCCTTTTCACAATTTAGCCTTTAAAAAATTATCGCCTTGTCGCGGAGTAAATGACCCTTTCCCCGTACAAATGCCCTGAGAACCCGAGAAAGCCCTTAACCTTATCCTCTTCCAGGCGGTTGTCGATTATCAAAATTCCATTGAGGTGCGGTTCCAGCTTCCCAATTACTTTTTCAAAGTCACCGAAGAACACTGATTCCACAAAAACATCCTGCGCAACCATTATGTCAAACTTTCCTTTGATGTCAGCGTCTTCAATTTTTGCCTTAATCGCATTTGAACTCACATAAGGCTCGATTCCAACCGCACTGCCGCCGCAACTCGAAATAAGCCCAAGAAAATACCCCGGCCCTGAGCCTATGTGAAGCACTCTTTTGTTCTTCAAAACGCCCGGCAGGGTGCCATGATAGTGACTGCAGATAAGATTTAATATTTCCGCATAGTTCCTCAAGGAAAACACCGGGTCGAATGAAAGGTTAAAATGCTCCGGAAAATTCCTTCTCAGGAAAACTTCGCTGCCCATAAGCCCCACTCAAAGAAACCGGGATATAAACCTTTTTATAGCATCTTAATAACCATCAGCCATGATAATCGGCCTCGTTGGAAAACCGTCCTCGGGAAAATCAACGTTCTTCAAGGCAACAACCCTTGCTGAAGTCGAGATTGCAAACTACCCCTTTACAACCATCGAGAAAAATGAGGGGGTTGGATTCGTAAAAGTTGAATGCGCCGAAAAGGAGTTCAATGTAAACTGCAACCCCCGCTTTGGGTACTGCCTGAACGGAATCCGCTTTGTGCCGGTGCAGTTGATAGACGTTGCCGGCCTGGTTCCTGAAGCGCATCTCGGAAAAGGCCGTGGCCTTGCATTTCTTAACGACCTCAACCAGGCAGATGTCCTGATTCATATTGTGGATGTGTCGGGAAGTCTCGACGCTGACGGAAACCCTGTTGAGGCAGGTTCCCACGACCCCGCTGATGACATCCGATTTCTCGGGGTTGAGCTTGACCACTGGTACCTTTCAATACTCAAGAAGGGATGGGAGAAGTTTGCAAGGAAGATAAGGCAGGAGCACGGCTCCATGGTCAAGGCGCTGGGCGAGCAGCTTGGCGGATTGAAGGTAAATGAAAAAATGGTCGAGGAAGCAGTGAACAAGCTCAAGCTGCCGGAAGACTTCATGCTTTGGGACGACAATCACCTGCTTCAGCTTTCAACCGAACTTAGGAAGAAAACAAAACCGATGGTAATAGCGTGCAACAAGATTGACTGCCCGGGCGCAGAAGAGAGATTTTCAAAACTGAAAAAAGAATTTCCGGATTTGCTTCTTGTTCCCTGCTCCGGAATTGCGGAGCTTATGCTGAAAGAGGCAGTTCGTGACGGGCTTATAGATTACGTACCTGGAAACAGCAGTTTCAGCGTGTTGCAGGAGGAAAAACTTTCGGAAAGGCAGAAGAAAGGCTTCGCGTTTATCCTGGAGATACTTAAGAAATTCCGTTCTACCGGTGTTCAGGACGTCCTCAACATTGCTGTTTTTGAGCTGCTCGGCTGCATCGCAATATTTCCCGGCGGCGTGAACAAACTGGAGGACAAGGATGGAAATATTCTGCCGGACTGCTTCATACTGCCAAGAAACACCACTGCCATTGATTTCGCATTCCACATCCACACCGATTTGGGAAAGAATTTCGTAAAGGCCATTGATGTAAGGAAAAAACTCCCCATGGGCAAAGATCATCCGCTGAAGCACCGCGATGTGGTTGAGATAAAGACTAGTAAGTAAGTTTTATATAGTCTAATTCTGAAGCATAGAACATGCCGTCATGCCCCCACTGCTCAACAGAGCTTGAGATTACAACATTCACCCTGACAGAGGAAACCAGGCTCGAGAGCTTTTTCTGCGGCAGGTGCGGCTTCCGCGCGTCAAGGAATGTTGCCTAGCTGAGCATAACAGCTCCCAAACCCCCAAAATGAGGGTCTCCGGTTATGACTCTGGCGTTAAGCATCCTTGCGGTTGCGAGAATGATTGAATCTGCCATGCCCCAGTTTTTTATCTTTTTCTTGTTTTCACAGCTTATCTCCCCGGAGAGCATTGCAATCTCCGAATCCACATCAATTATTTTGGTCTTGGAGAGAATGAAATTGAAGTCGCCTTGAAATCTCAAGCCTTCCCGTTTGTATTTCTCAGAAATTTCCGCTATCGTTATTGCGCTTGTTGCACAGATTTCCTTTTCAATGTATCTTTTGACGACCTCCCCTTTCTCGGTGCCCATAAAATACTCCACCCATGCGTATGAATCCACAACATAATCATAGCTCATGAAAACGCGCCCTTTCTCCTTCAACAAACTTTTTCAGCTTGGGCTGTGAGCCAAACCTGCTGCTCGGTATCTTCTCAGCCTTATGGAGCAATTTGACTATTGCTTCGTCTATGCTGCCCACCCCCATCTCCCTTTTCACCCTCGACAAAAGCTGCGCTGTGCTTTCCCTGACTGCGATTGTTGTAGCCATGGTTATGGTTATAGATATAGTTATATTTATAGCTTTCTTTTTCTTGGTCCAGGGTTATGCAATCCTCAAACTCGAGTTCATACCCCATCACAGCAGCCCCAGCACGTAAGGGTCCTCCAGAAATGTTTCCCGCTTTATGTCCTCTATGAGGAAAAAAACCTTCATGTCCCTTATGCAGAACTTGTCCTCGAGAATTTCATTGAAATCCTCCATCTCCTTCAGGTCGCGGAACATGCACTCTACATGGAAGTCATAGCCGTTGTTTATCTTGAATGCAGAATTTACGTTGGTGTGCCTGACGAGAAAATCGCACAGCGTCTGCCTCTTTTCCTTGGGAACCTTCAGAAGTATGTTTGCCCTTGTGCTGAACCCAAGCTCCCCGAAATTTATCAGCGCCACGTGCTTCTTGATTATTCCGTTCTCATGCGTCCTGAGCTTGTCGTAAATGGTGGAAACTGGAATGTTGGTCTTCCTGCTGAGGCTCGTCAGTGACTCACGGGCATTCTTTCTAAGCTCCGATAATATCAGTATATCCTTCTTCCCAATCATCAAACCACCCCTTCATTGGTAGTTACAGCCGCTTTAAATATTTTGTACGCCATTTGTGCATCACTTTCGTTTATTTTCCGGATTTCATGGTGTTTTTTCCTTTTCCAGTCAGGCATGCATAAATCTCATTGAACTTCTCATTGAACTGGCTGTCAAGGGATATGCTCCTTAGATAAGACGAGACTGTTGCATAGCCTTTTGCAGCGGAATTGTTTTTAATTCTGGCATACTGCTCGTCAGTTACCCTGAAGTGAAGCCTCCTTACCTTTCCCATGGTACACCCATTCGGTTCATCTGACCATTAGTTGATGTACATCTGTCCTGTCCGTAGGATTTCCGGAAACCTGATTTCATTTTTTCCCTCCAAGGCCATCTTTCACGTCTATATTTCCCGCCCCATCAGTTCATCACTACTTTCCAATAGTTATTACTAATTGGGCCATGTATTTAAAGATATTTATTCCGTAAAGTCTGTATATTTTACTATTTCTGGCATTATTTCACCCAAGGTATTGGACATTTGTTCCGAATTTATGTGCAAGCCTGTTTCTCCCCTTTGACCACGCTTATTCGTAGATTATTGCCAAATCTTATAAACAAGGGAACATTTGTTCTCAAAATGGACGAAACCGACCTTAAGATTCTTAATGCCCTGAAGGAAAATTCCAAGCGCTCCGTGCGCGACATATCCAAGATAACAGGTATTCCTTCAACAACCATACACTCACGCATAAGCAGGCTTAAGAGGGAAGGCATCATAAGGAGATATACCATTGACGTGGACATGGAAAAGCTCGGCAGGGTTACAACTGCCTATGTCATGCTTCTTCTTAACCCGCAGGCATTCAGGAAGATAAAGCATCCGGAAAACGAGGTTACAGATGAGCTGCTGAAATATCCAATTGTGGAGGAGGCAGCCACCATAACCGGCAACAGGGACGCCATAATAAAGATTAGGGCAAAGGACATAAATGAGCTTGACGAGTTTATAGTTGACCTGAGAAGCAAGGACATGATTGTCAGGACTGAGACGCAGGTAGTGCTCCACGAGGGCAGGAAGTCGCCAAAGTTTGACGGGGTACTTGTTGAATCGAATATTTTAAATACTCAGCAGGCAAGAAAAGCAAAATGAGGGATTTTCTGCTCTTCACCCACATCATAATCGGGCTCGCTATTATAGCATCTTCCATTGTCATACTGCTCTATCTGAAAATGAAGGCCGCATGGATTAAGCCCCTTGCAATTGCAACTGCTGCCGTTAGCTGGATTCTTCTGCTTCCATCAGGAATGCTCTACATACAGTTTTATCCTGCAACAAAGACTCTTATCAAGGCGGGAAGCTGGCCATGGGCTCATTCCGTTGTTATGGAAACCAAGGAGCACTGGGGGCTTTTGATACCCATAATTGCAACAGTAGCTGCCCTGTTGGTTTACACCGGAAAGAAGGATGAAAGCCGGAGATGGTGGATTCTTCTGGCATTGCTTTCCGGGCTTATGGCAGTAATGGGGAGGATTGTAAAGATAGGTGCATTGGCATGAAAAAATTCAACTATTGCCTTGGAGCCTCATTTTCGTCTGTTTCGCTTCTCCTTCTCATAGTCGTAGCTGAGCTTTTTGAGCCGTTCAAGAATCTGCTAAAATCCTTGTTCAGCCACCATTGGATTGGGAAGATGGTTGTCATTGCAGCAATATTCCTGATTGCCGGTTTTTCTCTTCGTAAGGGCATATTCGGCAATGATGAAAGGATTGCATGGTACAGCGTTATTATCACTTTGGCCGTGATATTCCTGTTTTTTGCGGTAAAAAATGGATAAGAAGAAAATAATAGCGGTTGTTGTTGTGGTGTTGCTGTTGGGAGTTATAGCCTACTTTTTCATATCATCAGAAACTGCCGGCACTGAAATACCTGCATATGTTACCGGAGAAAAGCGGGAAATATACGAATGGGCAAGAACACCTGAAGGCTCGTCTTTGCTTCGGCAGATTCCATGCTACTGCGGCTGCAGGTATGAAGGCCATATGCATGCTGCAAACTGCTTCTGGCGCGATGACGGCACTTTTGACAAGCACGGCATTACCTGCTCGGTGTGTCTCGACATAGCAAAAAAGGCAAGGCAGATGCACGATTCAGGAAAAGGTGTATGCGAGATAAGAAAGGAAATTGATGCTTTCTATGAACCAAACAAGGAGCTTGCAACAGATACCCCAATGCCTGAAGGCTGCTGACCATGGCAGAACTGAACTTATGGATTGTAATTGCGGCTGCCCTTGCGGACTCCATCAACCCGTGCGTGTTTGGCGTGCTGATTTTTCTCCTTGCATACATGACTAAAGTCTTCAAAAGCGCTGGAAGGATGCTCCTGGCAGGCTTGATTTACGTTGCGTTTGTTTACGCAACCTATTTCCTCCTCGGCATGGGCATATTCACTCTGGCTTACACCGCAGGATTCGCAAAGCCGTTCTACTGGTTTGCGGCAATCATTGCCATACTTGCAGGAATAATTGAAATCAAGGATTACTTCTGGTATGGCCGCGGCTTTTCATTGCAGATGATGCCCGGCGCTTCTGAAAGAATAAAGAGATACGCTGGAATGCTGGGCAGGCTTGAAACAAGGCATCCTGCGCTCAGCCTTTTGCTTGCCGCATTTCTTGGCATCTTTGTTGTTTTCGTGGAGCTTCCCTGCACAGGCGCTCCCTATCTTGCAATCCTCGGCATGATTTCAAAAGGCGACTTTTCATCCGGAATTCCCCTTTTGCTCCTCTACAACCTGATATTCATACTGCCGCTGTTTGTCATAATGGGGCTTGTGTATTTCGGCAGGTCATCAAAAAGCCTTGAGAAATGGAGGAAAGAGAACAGGAGCATTATGAGGCTCGCAATCGGGTTATTTCTCCTTGCATTGGGCGCATACATGATTTGGGCGGTTACTTGACAAGAATCATCAATAACGCAAAGTTGCCATGGATAGGCAACTTTGTGGGATTGAAAATTCATGCTAAAGTAAGGGGTTTTAAACCCATGAATTTTCAATAAAAGATATCCAACCACCCTAAACAGTTCAAGGCTGATACAATTTATTGTCTAAGCTGGACTGGCTAACTGTCCCACCTGTAGGCAAAATTAGCTCATCCGGCTGAATGCAGCCCCCTCTTGTCGGGCAGCCTGCAGAATAAGCTATTGTTGCACAAACCACCACAAGCTTAATGTATCTTCCAACAGTACCCATTGGATTATAATTTTCAGGTTGTTTTTCCATCTCAATCCCCCCGCTTATCAATAGTCATCGGGTAGTAAGGACATGTATTTAAAGATTTTGGTGCTGCTACGGACAAGGTGCATACATCCCCCCAATCAAATCCCAGTGCTTATCTGCCACCGCTTCCCTCTTAGGCTTTTGGATATTGCCCCATCATTAACCGATATGACCCAAGTTCACGCACGTCTATATTCTGCCCATCATTAAAACAACATTTCCATCAAGGATTTGAAATTAGACTCATATCGCCTTGTATCCCCATCATAACCTTGCTTATGGAGCTCGAATCTTTCTCTTAACGCATCTTGGGAAAGTTGGTAGTGTTCAGCTAGATGGGTTATATCCCCAATATCATCCTCACTCAAGCGCCAAACTTTTGTTAGGACAATGTCTATGGGGTTGAGGATTCTCAAATCAATATATTTGAATTCCATATTATCTACCTTCAGGCACATATCCAAATAGCCCGAAGGCAATTTCTGTGAGACTATCCTGCCTTCTTTGTGCATAAGCATTTCACTGACTGGCCATACATCTATCCTCATGCCCCCATAATCCCTGGATAACCTCTCTACCAGCCCAAACAATTCAAAGTCATCAATATGGCCATAAAAGAAAGCAACATCTTTGCTCTTTTCTTTAAGTCCAAGCAAGGTTATTGCAGAACCCCCAATAAGCACTACTTCCATTGGCGAAGATAGCATACTATCCAAGCTGTTAATAATATCAAGCAGCCCTTTTTTGTCTACCGGCATACTGACCGTCCCGAACAACATACGTATCAAGTTTCTTCTCAAAGCCTTGGTTGAAATAGAGGGTTAGTATACCCCATTCAGCTGCAATAGGTTCCCTTCTTTCTACTGCCATCCTGATGTAAGCAGGATTCCCTAAAGCAGGGTCAATAATCTCCTCGGGTGCATCTTTTGCGGGCCTGCATCTTTCTATTGCATCATCCAACGCATGACCATAACGAATGCCCATTTTTTCATAGCACTGCTTTGCAACAGAGAGTATCCATCCGAGCTTCTTGACAGCGCCCATTTCTTTGGCCCTTTCAACCAACGCCCCATAATCAACAGGATTTTTTGCCAGTATAACCGGAATCCCCCCTATATACTCTGGGTCGGGGTTCTCAGCGAGAATAGTTACAACTATTTCCTCAATTCCAAACTGCTTCAATGGCTTCTCAGTACCTTCTTCAACTCTCTTCAATTCAGCCCTAGTCTTATCAGTTAACCGAAGGTCATACCCATACCTACCTAAACCGACAGTAATATCCAGAGTCTGGTAATCCGGGACTTTTAACATGCCAATTTACCCCAATATGGATAGTCGTTCTAAGTATAAATCCCTTGCGGTAATTCCTGCCAGAACTATGCACCCAAGATGTGGAAAGGCAAGTTACCTTTTTCTATGCATACATCCCCCCAATCAAATCCATGTATCCAACTCAAAAGAATACAAAAAAATACAAAACATTTAAATATTAATGGTATTTTATTGGATTTATGAGATTTTCAAAAACAGAACTGAGGGTGTTATGGCAGACAGCCATAGGGAAAAGGCAAGTATCTCAGATAGCTTTAGCTCTGAACAAAGACCAAAGCCAGATATACAGAATCATAAAAACTCTTGAAAAGAAAGGCTTTGCAACACTAGAGAAGGGCATAATTACCCCTTTGGAAAATACCCACGTGAGCATTCTTCTCCAGGAACTCTCAAGGAGGCCAAATATAGCAGATAACCTGTCAGGATGCGGCATAAAGCTGTTTACAGCAATTCTTGAGCCTAAATCAGTCTTCCAAATAACCAAGGAGACTGGCATCAAAAGAAGCACTGTCTTCTACAAATTAAAGGAAGCTGCAAGAAACAGTTTCATAAACGTGTCTGAGAAAAGATATTTCCTTAACGGGAAGATTTGGCCGAAAGTTAAAGAGTTCCTTATCGAATCAAAAAAATATGGGGAAACCAATGATAAAAGAATCCCGCCAGGAGCCGTTATCTATTACAAAAATGAGAAGGAGGTTGTTTTTTCCACAAAGACTGAGTGTGACGCAAGCCTGACTGGATTTTCCGCATATGAACAATTCGGCATCAAACTGCTTCCTGTGGACTACATGTATTACCTTCCAAAAAGGACCCTGACAAAGCAAGAAGTGTTTCTGCATTCCCTGTATAGGGCGGAAAAAGAAGGGGATGCAAGAGACTTCATTCTCATTGCACTTTTCTATCTCAAACACAAAAAAGAGTTTAAAGGTGTGAGGCATGGGATAATTGACAACATTAATAAAGTTCTGCAAGGTGAAAAGGTAATGTATTATCCCACACTTGCTGAGATAAAGGAGAGAGCTGAGGTCTATGATATCTGAATTTTCTCAGCTGGATGAAATATTTGAAGAGCTCGACAGAACATTGAATGGGAAAGTGAATTTTTACGTAATCGGTGGAGCTGTCATGCTTTATCACGGCCTGAAGGTAGGTACAAAAGACGTAGACATCGTTGTTGGTAGCCGTAAAGAGTTTATTGCAACAGAAAAATCTCTCAAGAAATCAGGATTCACGACAAAGCTTCCCTCAACAGAATACAGTAAATTTGACCTCAACCAGATATTCATAAAAGGAGATTTCAGGATTGATTTGTTTCAAAGAACAGTATGCAAGGGTTTTGTTCTTTCCGAAGGGATGAAGAGAAGAGCTCAAAAAGTAAGGGTGCTGAAACACCTGACAGTTTTCCTTTGCTCAACAACAGATATTTTCCTGTTCAAAACTTTCACAGAGCGCGAGGGGGATATTGCTGATTGTATTTCCTTGGCTCAGAGTGCAATTGACTGGGATGAAATGTTTGACGAAATAAGCAGGCAGATGGAAACATCTGGAAACAAAGTATGGATCACCTACATAGGGGAGAGAATGGACTTGCTTCTTGAACGGGGCATCAGGATACCAATAATGGGCAAGATTGACAGGCTAAGGGAAGAGTATTTTGATGATTACGGGAAAAGGTATGCTTGACAGGTTCTAACAACACATCTTTCTTTGCCCTGTCAGCCATTATTATACATCCCCTCAATCAAATATTTATACTTCTCTTCAATAACTTCCCTTTTTGGCTTGTGGGTTATCGACAGAAGGTCATCCGTGAATTTCGGGATGATTCTGAAGTCGTGGATTTGCATGAAGGAAGGCAATGTTGCATTAAGCCTGTCTATGGCTTTTTTAACTCTCGACTGGGACAAGCGGGTGACTATCAACGCCACAATGCAGGGTTTATCATCGCCAAATATCAAAGCATCGTCAACTGTCTTGCTTTCCCTTAATTTTGTTTCAACATATTCCGGGCTTAGCTTTTCCCCGCTTGAAGTTACCAGGAGATGTTTTTTCCTGCCGGTTACATGCAGATAGCCGTTTTCAGTTTTTCCCAGGTCCCCCGTTGCAAACCACCCCTTTTTTAACACTTCATTCGTCTTTTTCTTTAGATTAAGATAGCCCTTCATTACGTTTGGCCCCTTTACAAGAATTTCCCCATCGCCTGCTATTTTTACCCTAACATCTTTTAGTATTTTTCCGGCACTTCCGAATTTATGATGGCTGGGAACATTTAAGGATATTATTGGCGACGTTTCCGTCATCCCATAGCCGGTGTATATCGGAATTCCCAAATTCAGGTAGAATTTTTCAGTTTCTGCATTCAGATGCGCGCCGCCGCATACAAAATATCTCAGGCTTCTCAATTTCCATTTAATGATTATAGACAACAACGATTCCGGAAGCCAGTGATAGTGAAAATGAATTTTTTCAAGCAACAAAGGGACAGTTGTCATCACGGTCGGTCTAATTTTTTTTATTTCACCGCTCAGCGAATGAAAGCCTTCCGAGAAATGCACTGTGCTGCCCTTTGTTAGCTGGTAATAAAATGCTGTTCGCTCGAGCATATGGCTGAGCGGGAGATACGACAATAGCACATCGTTTTCAAGCGGTATCCTGATTGCGGATATGTTGCTTAGGATGTTGTTGTGCGTTAGAATTACCCCCTTTGGCTTTCCGGTTGTTCCCGATGTGTAAACTATTGTTGCGATGTCATTCTTTTTTATATTGGCTTGAATACTGCCCTCTTTGTAAATACCCTCAAAAGGGATTCCAATGGAACCATCAATCGATATAATCCTTTTCCATCTTGCCCCTTTTAGGGAGCCTTTATTATCTGTAATCAGTATTTTTGGATTTGAATCATTTAGTATGTATTGTATTGTTTTTTTGTCGAGATTGCAGTGTATCGGCACAACCACTGCACCCAAGGAAAGAACCGCAAGGTCTGCAATAACCCATTCCGGCCTGTTTTTTGAGAGGATTGCAACCCTATCCCCTTTCTTAATCCCTGATTTCTTTAATCCAGCTGCAAACTTTATTACCTTGTCCTTTATTTCAGAACTCTCATAAATATTACCTCTGTAGCCGAGCATCCATCTCCTCGAAAGCACCAATTCAGGTATATTTGAAGCCATATACCTTTACCGAACACAAGGCTATAAAAAGATTTTGGGATTATAGATTTCTTAATTCGGAAAGGACATTATTCATTCTTGACTTAAACCTCAGGAGAAAGAAGGCCGCACCCCATAAAAATAGAACACTAACGACAGCAACAGCTAAAGACTGGCTAATATTTGCCAAATCAATTTGCTTTGAAAATATCGTGATGCTGAGGCCTATAAAATATGTGAACACCGCAATAATAGTGGCAGTGAAATACTGCAAATACTTAGAATAGGTAAGGTCCAATATGTTCTTTTTTAGTTCATCCATTCTAATCACTGAATGCAATAGCCAATAGGATAATGCCCACTATGAGCAATACCGTTGAGAGCGTTGCCAACAAAAACTTTTCCTGGAGATAGAAGGGAATGGCCCCAACAACTCCCGATATGGTACTTATCACTCCCGCCAATGCCAGAAGGTTTCTTGACTGCCCCGACATCTTCAGCCTCTGAATCAGGGAATTCCTGTACTCGTTGCTTGCTACCATAGATTAGAGTAATCAGAGGTGCTTAATAAATCTTTTCCCAAAATTTCCGGAAGAAAAACGGGATATATAAATGCGTCATCCAATTACATTAAACTTCTTGCCAACTGTTTCCATGGACGACAACAATAAGTCTGTATCTTCCTTAGTATGCATTGCGCTTGCTGTTAGCCTCAAACGGGGTGATGCTGCAAATGCATAAACTGCTGAGACGAAAATCCTATGTTTTTCAAAGAGCTCCTTGCCGAATAGGTGCACATCCGTTTTTCCCGGCAATACGACTGGAATTACATGCGTTTCTCCCCTTACATCAAATCCCATCTCTTTAAGCCCATTTCTCATATAAGCAGAATTCTTTTGTAGTTTGGTTACTAACTGTGGATTTTTCCTTAATTTTCGAAAAGCTGCAAGACAACCCGCAGCAACTGATGGGGGCAATACAGATGTATAGATGTGGTAAGGAGAAATATGCATAAGATCGTTAAATGCTTCATTGTTGCTAATAACACAACCACCTACACCTGCTGCAAACTTGGATAGGGTGGTCATATGAATCAGTTCAGATCCGCTTGATTCAACCTTATTTTTGGAAAGACCAAAATGCTCAACAATCCCCCTTCCCGTCTTTCCAATTGTGCCTGTAGAGTGAGCTTCATCCATAACTACCACCCCACGATATTTTCCAGCTAACTCAAGAATTTCAGGAAGCGGTGCTATATCCCCATCCATGGAAAAAACGGCATCTGAAACTACCATCAGTTTCTCATTTCGGTGTATGTATTTTTTAATCTTATTTTCTAAATCTTTCACATCATTATGGTTATACTGGATTACCTTAACATGGCCATGAATATGCTTGCTCATCATTGACTCTATCTTGGCAATTCCCAATCCAGCAACTATGCTTGCATGATTTAAACGGTCGCTAAAAACCACGATGTCTTCATCGTTCCTAAAACCTGGCACTTCGGTAGGCAATAAATTGGCAATAGCATCAACTATTGCTATGTTTGCCATCCATCCAGTCATAAATAAAGTCGCACATCTATTTTGCTTGAAACCCGCAATTTCCTCTTCCAATTCTTCATGAATGCCTATTTTACCACATAAAGCAGGAGAACCACTGCAAGAAGTGGATTTATAAGCCTGCAAAGCCTTCTCTGCCGCTTTAACAACTTCTGGATCCACTGCCAATCCTAAAGAATTGTTGGCGCAGAATTGGGTTACCCAAACAGGCTTTTTACCGTTTATGCTAACCTTCATCTTTACGTCCGGCCCAGAATAAGCAACAAACTTGTCCGGGTACAAACCAGCATCCTTAATTGTTTGAGTATAACCTTCAATTTGATTCATGGCGGGTTTAAATCTACGGCCAGCTAAACCCATCCTTCTAATAAGGTAACCCGCCTCTTTTTGGATATAACGAAACATAGGTCATCAATAAGTCCTTATTAATTTAAAGCTTTTGCTACAATCCAAGAAGCCTAGAAGAGTTACCGTAAAATATATTGTACTGGTCTTTTTTATCCTCGACAGTATTTTTTATTATCTCTATTGATGAAGATGGGAGAACAAATGGCCAATCAGATCCAAAAAGAAGCCGCTTACTACCTAGCTGGTTAATTGCTCTAGAGATATTTCCTGCCGGTTGCCATGAAAGGTCAAATAAAACATTAGGGTAACTCTCTCCCAACCTAATGGCGTTCTTTGATTGGTACATCCCAAGGTGCGCCAAGATAAACTTTACTCGTGGAAACCGCTCGATTAAAGGAGGAAAAGAGTTTATATCGCCATTCGCACTTTCGCCAATTGGACCCCAGCCTGAATGGCACAAGACTGGAAGCTTTATTTTTTGCACTTCTTCGAAAAGTTCCACAGTCGTAGACTCGCTTAAAGCTGCCTTCTGTATTACTGGGTGAAACTTTACCCCTTTAGCGCCCCTTTTTTTGTACATCCTTAGTTTTTCAGATTTTTCCGGGTCATGAGGATCAACCGAACAAAAAGGAATTAAAGAATTGTCATTTTTACATGCACTTATTACATCTAAGCTTCTAACATATGGCTCCAGAGCGTGAACAACTGATTTTGTGATTTTATAAGAATTCATTATTTGGCGAAGATCCCCTATGCTAACAATATACTTATCCTTCCTTCCAATCGACTCGAGTATTGGTTTCGCTAAATAGTTCCATTTGCCTAAGTAGACATTCCTAAACTTTATCAGTTCGTAGAAATTCCTCTCTGGTTTGTACGGCAAAGCAGAATATTTCGGTTCGTGGCTAAAGATATTTCCGATGTGGACATGGAAATCTATTATTTTATCCATAGTTGTGCCCATAATTAAGGTATCTTTATTTAAAGGTATATAATGTCTTTATGGCCGATTAGCTTAGAAAACTTTAAATATACCTATTGTTTAGTAGTAAATTTAATGCCATTCCAAATAATCAGAACAAAGAAGGGGGAAACTAATCCGAACCCTAACGACAAAGTTTATAGGGGAGTAAATACACGGAGCAACATTAATTTCATAACTAAGTACGGTGATCCATCTCAGCTTTATTCTCGCCTGACAAAAGAGCAAGTTCAGGATTTTTTAGACCCCGATAAATGGTTTACATTTGATGAAGGCAAAAAGCTTTGGGATATTAGATATTCCATTCCCAACTATAACCTAAGAGACTCTTTTTGGGCAGGTTATTATGCATTTGATTCCCAATCCCTCGACACCCTTCAATTGTTTTCTAGAATGCTTCCTTTGGTTATTCCTTACGGATTCTTTCCGCAGATGGCAGAAAATTATAGTTTGGTTGACTTGTTCAAGCTCTTGGAAATCCAAGGTTCAACAAAAGGCGGAAGGGCATTAATCAGTTATACCGTTCACCCCGAGTTCAGCGAAAGGACAGACACATCGTGGGAAGAGATAGTAAAAGGCACTTTTACCAGATTGTCGTACAACAATGCACCAATATTGCCAGATGCTGAAGTAATAGAAAAAATGAACAGGCACAATCCATTAAGGATTGTAAATCAGCAGTTCTCCCAGTTCCAGCACCAGGCAAATGAAGTTGACGGCGTTGTATACCTTGACGGAAAAGAAGTGGGCCATGAAGTGGTGCTTGTTCCAAGGGAAACTAGAACAGGTTTGATCTGGAAAAAGATGTTTGATGTTGAGGACAAGCCTTTTTTTGATGGCACTTTCATCGAAAGAGATGACCCCGCTGCAAAAGACCTTGAAAGGATTGTTAAAGCGTATTATATAACTGAAGGCGTTGCAGCAAAGTCTCCAAGCATAATAAATCCAAGAGAGGAAAGAGATGTGCCTATTTTGGAGCAGGGAGTTATTTACGGCGCACCTTATTCCCTTTTTGAAGTAAGGTGGGTTGACCTTCCATTACTAAAAAGGATAAGGTATTCAACAAGTTCAATCTTAGGAACTGTCACAAAATTCTTGGAAAGAGAAAGAGACCTGACATTAAAGTATCAGGAAGCAGAGCGCGAAAGACAAAGAGCCGAATCCGCCCAATCCCTCGCAGTAAAACGTCTTGAAGACCTGGTTGAACTAAGAAAAAGGGAAGAGGCAGTCCTTTCAATGCTGAGGCACAATCTTAATACTGCCGGAGAGGATGTCCGTGGCCAGGTTGAATATCTGGAAAGCAAAATTGGAAGAATAAGGGATGGCAATTCTTACCTTGAGAAAGCATCATCATTGATTGGGCAAATACTTGGCATGTTCAGGGAGCATGGGCTTGAGCTTGACCCGCTGAAATCGTTAAATGCCCAGCTAAAGGAATACCATATAACTGTTGACGCACACATTTCAGGCATTGAACAGTGCTGCCCGGCCCTTGACTCAAGCTCGGAAAGAATCAAGACGCTTGGAGGCGCACTAAAGGACCTAAGCGCTGCATTTACAGTCAGGAATCCATATTCAAAAGTTGACATAGGGCGCATAGTTGATTCCTATGTAACAAGCTATGCCGCTTCAAGTCCGGATGTTGCGGTGTTTGTGGAGTATGCATCTGGCTTCACAGGGGATGACATCCACTACCACCTTATGCTCGGAAACTTATTGTCAAATGCTGTTAAGGCAGCTAAAAAGGGCGGAAATGGCGTTCATGTAAGGCTCTGCAATGAAGCTGATAAGAACATTATTGAGGTTGCAGACAACGGCATTGGTGTGGAGCAGCCGTTGGACGATATAATAAGGCCTCTGCACACGGACGAAAGGGCCCTTGGGAAGGGCCTTGGCCTTTGGATTGTGAGGGAGATTGCGGAGCTGTATGGCGGTAAGCTGGAAATGATTGGAAAGAACGAGTACGGCGGAGCTACCTTCAGGGTGGAGAT
>JACQSR010000002.1 GCA_016211215.1 Candidatus Woesearchaeota archaeon | reverse complement strand
CTTCAAAACTGCTGAAGGAAACCGGAATCAGCCCAAAAGAGCTTATAGACATGGTAAGCTCTCCTAATGGAACAACGATAGCTGGGAGAGGGGTATTGGAGAAATCAGATATCAAAAAAATAATGGAAAAAACAGTCTCTGCGGCAACAAAGAGAAGCAGGGAGCTTGGAAATGGATAAAATTAAGATTCAGGCGGAGCTTGCAAAGAAGGCATCTCATTTTTTAGCTTCAGCTCCAAAAGACCTGAAAAATGCTGCGCTCAAGAAGATAGCTGAAGCCCTAATGAAAAACAGCAAAGAGATTCTTGCAAAAAACAGGATGGATGTTTCAAATGCAGTGAAAAGCAACATGAAGGAGGCATTAATCAAGAGGCTGAAGATTGATGATGCCAAAATAAAGGAAATGATAAAAATAGTTGAGTCCGTAATCGCATTAGAAGACCCCATCGGAAAGACGCTTGAGTCGAGGATGCTTGACAAAAATCTTGAACTGTACAAGGTAAGCACGCCAATAGGCGTGGTGTGCGCAATATTTGAATCAAGGCCTGATGCACTGGTGCAGATTTCTGCATTGTGCATCAAATCGGGAAATGCTGCAATACTGAAGGGCGGCTCCGAAGCCATAAACACGAACAGGGTCCTTGCAGGAATAATCCGCAAAGCAATAGCATCTGCAAGCAAATCTCTAAATAACGCAGTCCAGCTTGTCGAGACAAGAGAGGAAATTTCAAGGCTGCTGGAAATGGAGGATGAAATAGACTTAATTGTTCCGAGGGGCTCGAATGCGTTTGTAAAATACATACAGGACAGCACAAGGATTCCGGTATTGGGGCATTCGGAAGGCATATGCCACGTCTACATTGACAAATATGCAGATGAAAAAAAGGCACTGCAGATTTGCGTGGACTCAAAAGTACAATATCCGGCTGCATGCAACTCCATGGAAACGCTGCTTGTGCAAAAGGACATTGCAGGAAGCATACTGCCGAAGCTAAAAGGCATATTGGAAAATGAAGGAGTGGAATTAAGGGGATGCGAAAGAACTCGAAAGATAATCAAGGCAAACAAGGCAACGGAGAATGACTGGAAAACAGAGTACACTGACCTAATACTAAGCATTAAGATAGTTGACGATGTTGAGGAAGCAATTGCGCACATAAACCGGTATGGAAGCAGGCACACGGACTCTATTGTAACCGAAAATGAAACCAATGCGCTGAAGTTCATCAACGAGGTTGACTCAGGCTCCGTGTTCCACAACTGCAGCACGAGATTTTCAGATGGGTACCGCTATGGATTGGGTGCAGAGGTAGGGATAAGCACAAACAAAACGCATGCACGCGGCCCTGTCGGGCTGGAAGGATTGACAATATACAAATATATACTGAAGGGCAAGGGGCATGTTGTATCTGCGTACATTGGAAGCAATGCACGGCCATTCATGCATGAAAAGACGGGGAAAAAATGGAAGCACTGAAGGGGAGAATCAGGAATGCGAAGCGCGTGGTGATAAAGATAGGTACATTTGTAATCTCCAAAAACGAAGGAGGCATAGACAATGATTACATTTGCGAGATTGCGAGGCAGCTGTCTAAATATGGCGGCAAGGAATTTATCCTAATCACCTCGGGGGCAATTGGAAAAGGCATGAATGAAATTGGGCTGAAGGATTTTCCAAGAGACATCAAATTGAGGCAGGCATGCGCTGCTGTAGGGCAAACACTGCTCATGAATGCGTACCATGAGGCGTTCAAGAAATACGGCTTAAAAGTTGCACAACTTCTTTTGACGAATGACAGCTTCACAAGCAGGGCTTCCTACATAAATCTCAGGAACACGTTTGAGAAGCTCATAAAGCTGAAAGTGATTCCGATAGTGAATGAAAACGACCCTGTTTCGCTGGCCGAGATTGGAAAGGGATTTGGCGACAATGACAGGCTAAGCGCCCTTGTTGCTTCAAAGATTGATGCAGATTTGCTTGTAATGCTCAGCAGCGCAAAGGGATTGTATGAAAGCATCCCAAGGAAAGGAGAAAAAGAAAGAATCATCAAGGTAGTGCACGGTATAACACCCGACATAAAGTCCATGGCCGGCAAGGCAGGCAAATTCGGGCTTGGCGGGATGAGCAGCAAACTGGCGAGCATTGAGATGGCTGCCGATGCGGGAATACCTGTTGTGGTTGCGTACGGGCGAAGCGATAATGTAATCTCGGGGGTTTTTGACGGGACATATGAAGGCACTTTATTTGTGCCGAAGCAAAAAGTTCCGAACAAAAAGACATGGGTAAAAATAACGCCTTCGATGGGAATCCTAATTGTAGACAGCGGCGCAAAGGATGCTCTGAAAAACGGGAGGAATCTGCTTCCTGCAGGCATAGTTGACGTGAAGGGCAGTTTCGGAAAAGGAGATATTGTGGACATCATGGCGGACAGCGTCCTAATTGCGAAGGCAATCTCGGACTTCAGCGCGGATGACATAAAGAAGATGAAGGGCAAAAAAAGCAAAGATGTAAAAACAATTCCGGGACACATAAACATAACAAGACGGGAAAACATGGTGATAATGTGAAGGAAGAAAAGCAGGGCATAACTGTAAAGAAAGATGGGGATTTTTCCGAGTGGTACACCCAGGTTATCCTGAAATCAGGGCTTGCCGACTACTCCGCTGTATCAGGCTGCATAGTGCTGAAGCCGCTGGCATACTCCATATGGGAAAAAATAAGGGAACTTGCCGACGAGCGCATAAAGAAACTTGGGGTGCAAAATGCCTACTTTCCACTGCTTATTCCGGAAAGCCTGCTGACAAAAGAGGAAACACATGTGAAGGGATTTTCCCCCGAGGTTGCGTGGGTGACACATGGCGGCAACACACCATTGGGTGAAAGGCTGGCTGTACGGCCCACGTCTGAAGCCATAATGTATGATTCATATTCAAAATGGATTCGCTCATGGCGCGACTTGCCCCTGAAGCTGAACCAGTGGAATTCTGTTGTCAGATGGGAGTTCAAGCATCCGGTTCCATTCCTGAGAACAAGGGAATTTTTGTGGAACGAGGGGCATACCGCATTTGCCACAAGAGAGGAAGCCGACAGGGAAATTGAGCAGATTTTGGACATATGGAAGGACATTGTGTTCAATTACCTGGCAGTTTACGGTGTTGCGGGAAAAAAATCCGACAAGGAGAAGTTTGCAGGGGCACTGGCGACTTATGCTGTGGAATTCATAATGCCAAACGGAAGGGCTATTCAGGGCCCTGATGCGCATTCGGACGGACAGAATTTTGCCAAGGCATATGAAATAAAGTTTGTGGACAGGGATGAAAAGGAGAAATACGTCTGGCAGAACACATGGGCGATTACAACGAGGATGATAGGCGTCATGGTTGCAATTCATTCAGACGACAAGGGGCTGGTTCTGCCGCCGATGATTGCACCGAAAAAAATAGTCATTGTTCCAATCTACAGGGAAGAAAACAGGAAGGACGTGCTGAAAGAGGCTAAGAAGATAGAGAAGAAGCTCCAATCCTTTAATCCTTATCTCGACGACAGGGATGAATATTCTCCGGGATGGAAGTTCAACGAGTGGGAGCTCAAGGGCATTCCTTTGCGCATTGAGATAGGGCCAAGGGACATTGAGGCAAAATCGGCAACTGTTGTGAGAAGGGACAGCGGTGAAAAGGAAGTTGTAGCTATTGACGCGCTTGCAAAGAAGGCAGATGATATTCTCAAAGACATTCAAAGAAGTTTGTTCAGCAAAAGCAAAAAAATGTTTGAAGAGAAAGTGGCGCGGGTCAAAAACATGAAGGAGCTTGCGCAGGCAATTGAAGGCAAAAAGATTGCGCTTGCGGATTTCTGCAATGAGGAATCCTGCGAGGACTCGATAAAGGAAAAAACCGGGGCCTCGTCGAGGGTAACAACGGATAATTCCGGCGGAGTTTGCGTCAATTGCGGCAAGAAAGCCAAATCTGTTTTCTATTTCGGGAAGGGGTACTAGCGGCTTAGGTAGTTGGCAATAACCTGAGAAACATCAATCTTTGATGTCGGGTTTGGGATTGTGTTTGTGGTTACCACATTAACTTTTGCCTTCCGGAGTTTTTCCAGTGCGCCCTCAACAAAAATTCCGTGTATGCCTATGCACGTGATTTTCTTCGCGCCAATCTTTCTGAGGTCTTTTATCGCCTCAAGCAGGGTGTGGCCGGTCGAGATTATGTCGTCTATGATCACCACGTTTTTGTCGGATATTTCAATCTTCTTTGTCAGTTTTACAACCACTTTTCTCGAGCTTATCCTTTTCTTCTCGAGAATTGCAGATTCGCATCCTACCATCCTGGCAACGCTTTCAGCCCATTTGTAGCTTTCCCAGTCGGGACCTATGATAAATGGATTTTTTATATTCCTTTTTATGTAATCCGCAACCAACGGGTTTGCAGAAAGTTTTGTTGATTTTGCAGAGAAAATATGGGAGAGGGTGTTTTCCCTGTGGAGATGGGGGTCGAAGACAAAAACCTCGTCGAATACAGAGCCGACAAGGTCCGCGCACAGCCTGTTGGACACAACTTCTCCAGGGTTGAACTGCTTGTCCTGCCTCAGGTACGGGAAGTAGGTTGCAACAAGGATTAGTTTTTTTGAAGTTTCCCTTGCTGACTTCGCGGAAAAATAGGTTTCTATCAGCTTGTCGTTTATAGCACCGTGGAAAGACTGAACGAACACCATTTCCTCATGGGGAAGATTGTGCGGAAAACGAAGGTAAATCTCTCCGTCCGGGAATTTTTTCTGCTCGAGGCTAACCAAGCTTGAATGCAGGAGCCTTGAAACTCTCCTTGCAACAGCACCATTTCCCGAAAGGGCAACTATCATATTGCTCCAACTAATTGTCCCATTTAAATAAATTTTCTTTTCGGGGCTGGTGAAAATGCAGGTAGCAGTTTAAGTCAAAGTCCAATAGATGTAACATGAAGCTGGCAATAAGGACAGATATTCAGACGGGGAAGTTCGTGGAATCGAAGATTCCACTTGACTGCACTCTTTGCTTATCTTCTCCTGCGGAGAAATGCTACGAAACATTTAAATACAGGTGGAAGAGGGGCGTGCTTGGTGAAATTGTGGCGGGATTTTTGAGGATAGGTGCGGTGATTGCGTTGCTGATGGTTCTTCCTGCTGCCGCCTTCAAGGTTGACATCACGCCGGCGGAAGTAAGCATACCCACCGACGGCGTTGCAAGGTTCAACGTAACCATCACAAACACAGGGGATTTCTCTGACACTTTCAGGGTTTTCTCACTGCTCTATCCAGACTGGGACTTAAGGACGGACCCAATCGAGAATCCAATAAAGGTGGAAGTCGGGCCGGGTGAGACAAAAACCAAGGGAGTTTTGTTTGAGCCCCTTCACGTTGTTGGAATAGGCACCTATGTAGTTGGCATTAAAGTGGAATCGGAAGGGACCGGATTGATAATAAGCGTCCCGAGAAGGGTTTCGCTAAGTTCAGGGCCTTCGGAAGGGCAGTATGTGCCAACAGTAACAATAAATGCAAATGCACCCGAGGAGGTCAGCCCCGGCAAAGACTTTGAAATTGACCTTGACATAAAAAACCAGAATATACTGTCGCTTGAGGAATTGAAGCTGGTTATAACAACACGCAATGGATTGTTCTACAAAGAGATGGATTTATCCTTAGCCCCAAAGGAGGGTGTTTTGCGTACTGTAAGCGTAAACCTCGACCCTTTCACGCAGCCCCAAAAGGATGTTCTTTCTGTTGAAATAAGGAGGGGTAATGAAACTATAAGCAGTGCAACAAGAAGAATGGACGTGATTCAGTACAGCGAGATAACCCAAAAAAGGCAGGAGGATTCATTTTTGCTGAAGGGCACAGAAACAGTCACATTCACCAACAAGGGGAATGTAAAGTATGACGGTCCGGTAACCCTGGAATATTCATGGTACCTGCTTCCAATAATCTCAACAGAGCCAGATGCCACTTACAGATATGAGGATGGAAAGAGCCTTTTTGAGTGGAGCATAAGCCTTGAGCCGGGAGAATCCAAGACCATAGTTTGGGTTACAAACTATCGCATAATCGCCTATGTGCTGGTATTGATAGCAATACTTTTAGTCCTTTACGCGCAGCTTCGCTCGCCGCTGATATTGGAGAAAACATCCTCAAACATACAGATGAAGGAAGGTGGAATCTCCGACATGAAGGTTATCATAACAATAAAAAACAGGGGGAAGTCTGCGGTTAAATCCATAGTTGTTACAGACAAGGTTCCAAGAATAGGGCATGTGAAAAAAGGATTTGACATTGGAACATTGCAGCCCTCGAAGGTATTAACGCATGAGAACAAGGGGACCATGCTTAAGTGGGATGTGGACCACGTCGACGTTGGGGAAGAGAGGGTCATTGCATACAGGATTACTGCCGGGCTTCCAATAACGGGCGGATTAGAACTGCCAAGCGCAAGCGCAAAGTTCAGTGTTGGAATAAGGCAGGTAACTGCCAGGTCAAATCCGCTCAGGATTGATTAAGTTTATAAACAAACTGCGTTTTTTCTTTAATATCCCCGCCTAGCTCAATGGCTGAGCGTTCGGCTGTAGCTTTGCACTTCTGGACCTAATGCAGATGCAAGGGATGAAAAGAAGACAGTTGATACCGAAAGGTTCGTGGTTCAACTCCGCGGGCGGGGATTTTTTCTTAAGCAGGATTAGAAAGGTTTATAAATAAGCGGTGAATCCATAGGGTGATGCACGATAATCTTTCTTTAGGCAAGAGACTATCTTATTGAGGTGGTTTTGGCTAGAGGAAGGTTAGCTATGCTCGATTCGAGCATTTGTGCCCTGGTAGTGTAGCCTGGCCTATCATGAAGCCCTGTCGAGGCTTCGACTCGGGTTCAAAAAGTATTTTTACGCGTAAAAGCTTTTGAAAATCCCGACCAGGGCGTTTTGAAGGGCGTTTTGCCTTTCAAATCAAAAAAGAGGGGCCGGTAGCTCAGCCTGGAGGAGACGCAACAGGGAGTTGCGCCAACGTGGGCAATAGAGCACTCGACTTTTAAGGCCAAAACAGGAAGAGATCGAGTGGTCGCGAGTTCGAAAAAAAGGCAAAAAGCTTTTTAGGAAGTCTCGTCCGGCCCACTCATGCTGCAAGAGGTTATTATGAAGGACATAGAAGCAACGAAGCACGTGTTGGTTCCCAAGCATACCAAGTTGAGTGACAAGGAGAAAAAGGAGTTTCTCGAGAAATACGCTGTCTCAATTGAGGATTTGCCTAAAATTTCAGTTAAGGATCCAGCCATCGGGCACCTAGATTCTAAGCCAGGGGACATCATAAAGATTGTAAGGAAAAGCCCTACTGCGGGCGAGTCTGCTTTTTACAGGGTGGTAATCAATGTATAAGTTCGGAAAGATTTTAATCCAGAAGTATTTCGAGGAGCCCAGTTTTGTGGATTCTAACATATCCTCTTTCAACAACCTCATCGAGAAGGAGCTGCAGGAGATAGTGGATGAGAACAGGGAGATTGTGCCGACAATAATACCCCAGAATGTTGATGACTTCAAGATAAGGTTCGACAAGATTTGGGTGACAAAGCCCGAGATAACCGAAGCAGACGGGAGCAAGAGGAAAATATTCCCTGCGGAGGCAAGGCTGAGGAAGATTACATATTCTGCGCCGATATTTATAGAGGTAAGCTCGCACATAAACGATGTCCAGAGGGAGTCTTTCACGACGCAGATAGGGAACCTTCCGATAATGCTGAAGTCCAATTCATGCCATTTGCACAAAATGTCCAGAGAAGAGCTGATTGTGCACAATGAAGACCCGGATGACCCGGGAGGATACTTCATCATCAACGGCACCGAGAAGGTGCTGATCAACATAGAGGACCTTGCCCCAAACAGGCTGCTCTGCGAAAAATCCTCAACAGGCTCCGAATTTACCGGCAAGATGTTTTCCGAGCGCGGCTCGTTCAGGATTCCCCATACAATTGAGAAATCAAAAGACGGCATTTTCTATTTGACGTTTACCAGGGTGCAGAGCATTCCGATAATTGTCATCATAAAGTCACTTGGGCTTCTCAAGGATGCAGACATAATGAAGTTTGCGAGTGAAGGCAGGCAGTTCGACGAGCTTTTGATAAACCTGTATGAGTTTGCGGAAATTAAGACCGAAGAGGATTCCTTGGACTACGTTGCGAAGAGGATAGGCATCACCCAGTCAAAGGAGATCAGGCTGGAGAGAATGAAGGAAATACTTGACAAGTATCTTCTGCCGCATCTGGGAAGCTCACCCGAGGCAAGAAGGGCGAAGGCCTACAACCTATGCAAGATGCTGAAGAAATACATTCTGGTGAGCAACGGTGAATTGGGGGTTGACGACAAGGATCACTACATGAACAAGCGCCTTAAGATGAGCGGCGACTTAATGGCGGACCTTATCAGGGTAAACCTAAAAGTCTTAATCGGAGACTTGCTGTACAACTTCCAGCGCATTGTCAAGAGGGGAAAATTTCCCACAATAAAGGTAATCATCAGGGACAAGCTTCTAACGTCGCGCATTTATTCTTCAATGGCAACAGGGAACTGGGTTGGAGGGAGAAAGGGGATAAGCCAGCGCATACAGAGGCTGAATTTTCTGGAATCACAGAGCCATCTGCAGCGTGTTGTAAGCCCGTTGTCAGCTTCCCAGGAGAACTTCGAGGCGAGAGAACTTCACCCGACGCACCTTGGAAGGCTATGCCCGATTGAGACTCCCGAAGGTACAAACATAGGACTGCGAAAGAACCTTTCCCTGCTGTGCAGCATATCAGGCGACGTAGAAGAAGAGGAGTTCCAAAAAACCCTGTACAATCTAGGGTTGAACCAGGTGAAATGATGGGCGAAGTTTATACTAACGGCAAGTTTTCAGGAAGCGTGGATGATGCAAGGCAGTTTGCCCAGCAGGTAAGGGAAGAAAGGCGCAAAGGGGTAATTCCGAGCAACGTAAATGTTCATTACAGTGAGAAACTCGACGAGGTTCAGATAGAGTCTGGGAGGGGGCGCGCGAGAAGACCATTGATTGCTGTCAAGGACGGAAGGCCAATGCTCACGGAGAGGCACATAAAGCAGCTTGAGAAGAACGAAATATCCTGGTCTGACCTGGTAAAACAGGGGATAATTGAATTTCTTGATGCCGCAGAGGAGGAAAACTCTTTTATCGCATTTTTTGAGAGGGACTTAACGCCGGAGCACACACATCTTGAGATTTCACCGCTGGTAATGCTTGGGCTTGCAACTTCCCTTGTGCCTTATGGAAACTTCAACCAGTCCACGAGGCTTAACGCGGGCTCTAAAAACCAGAAGCAGGCTCTTGGGTTTTATGCGGCAAATTACGCCGTGAGGATGGACATGGATGTGAACATACTGCACACCCCACAGGTTCCGATAGTGGAGACCATAATGAATGACATTTCACGATATGAAAAGCATCCGGCAGGCCAGAATATTATTGTCGCCATCATGAGCTACAAGGGCTACAACATGGAGGATGCGATAATACTTAACCAGGGCTCCATTGACCGCGGATTTGGGCGCTCTTCTTATTTCAGGCCATCGGTTGCGGAGGAGCTCAGATATGCTGGTGGATTGATTGACGAGATATCAATTCCGGACAAAAATGTCAAGGGCTACAAAAGCGAGAAAGATTACAAGTACCTAGAAGAGGACGGGATTATATATCCTGAAGCAAAGTTCAAGGAAGGTGATGTAGTTATAGGCAAGACTTCGCCTCCAAGATTCCTTTCCTCGCTTGATGAATACAACCTTGCCTCCTCTACGAGAAGGGAAAGCTCTGTTGCGGCAAAGCACGGCGAGCAGGGCATTGTTGATTTCGTCCTGATAACTGAATCTGAAGAAGGGAACAAGCTTATCCAGGTCAGGGTCAGGGACGAGAGGGTGCCCGAGATAGGGGACAAGTTTACAAGCAGGCACGGCCAGAAAGGTGTTGTTGGGCTGATTGTGCCGCAGGCAGACATGCCGTTTTCAGCATCAGGCATTGTGCCCGACCTTATATTCTCACCTCACGGAATACCTTCAAGAATGACTATCTCCCATTTGATAGAGATGGTTGCGGGAAAAGTCGGGAGCCTTGGTGGAAGAAAAATAAACGGAACCACATTTGACGCGGAGCCCGAGGAAAAACTGAGAAGGGAGTTGCTGGAGCTCGGCTTCAGGGAAGACGGGTTTGAGACCATGTACAACGGCCAGACAGGGGAGATTTACAGAGCAAGAATATTCATTGGGAATATGTATTATCTGAAACTAAAGCACATGGTTGCAAACAAGCTCCACTCGAGGGCAAGAGGGCCAATACAACTGCTGACTAGGCAGCCGACCGAGGGAAGGGCGAAGGAAGGAGGCCTGAGATTGGGAGAGATGGAGAAGGACACATTCGTTGCGCACGGAGCATCGCTTCTATTGAAAGAGAGGTTTGACTCCGACAAGACCACAGTCCTTGTATGCGAAGGCTGCGGGGTAATCGCAATAAGAGACGAGTTCAGGAAGAGAAGCTATTGCCCTATATGCGGGGACAACGCGGAGATTTCCGGCATTGAGGTTAGCTATGCGTTCAAGCTAATTCTTGACGAATTCAAATCATTGGGCATTTATCCAAAGCTTATGCTGGAGAGCAAGTACTGATAAAAATGGAAGAAGAAAAACCGGTCAATGAGGAAGAGAAGAAAGAGGCTGTTGCTGAAAAGAAGCAGGAAAGGATAGAGCCTCAGGAAGAGTATGTATACAAGCAGGTCAAAAGCATAGTCTTTTCGGTTTTGTCCCCCAAATTAATAAAGAAAATGGCATCTGCGAAGATTGTAACGCCGGAACTCTATGACAGGGAGGGGTATCCTGTTGATGGGGGATTAATGGACATAAGGCTTGGCGTGATTGACCCCGGGCTAAGATGCAAAACATGCGGCTCAAAGCTGAAGGAATGCATCGGGCACTTTGGGTACATCGAGCTTGCAAGGCCGATAATACATGTAAATTTTGTTCCTGTCATATTAAGCCTTCTTAGGTCCACATGCAGGGACTGCGGCAGGATTCTGGTTCCCAAAAACAAGAATGATAAACTGATTGATGACCTCAACAAGGTTGAAGAGGAATCGGGCTTGGAAGAGAGAAGGAAAAAAATCAAGACTATAATCTCGGGCATGAATACCATTAACAAATGCCCCCACTGCAAGGCAAGGCAGCAGAAGATAACATTGGACAAACCAACTACATTCGTCGAGAATGAAAGGAGGATTAGCCCCATTGATGTGAGGTCTAGGCTTGAGAAGATACCTGACGACGACCTAGCGCTTTTTGGACTGAATCCTGCAAGCGTAAGGCCGGAGTGGATGGTGCTTACCGTTATGCCGATTCCGCCTGTAACTATGAGGCCTTCGATAACCCTTGAGTCAGGGGAGAGGAGCGAGGACGACCTTACGCACAAGCTTGGCGACATTGTAAGGATTAACCAGCGCCTGTTTGAGAATATAAATGCAGGAGCACCTGAAATAATTATAGAGGATTTATGGGACCTTCTGCAGTACCACATAACAACGTTCTTTGACAACTCACTACCACAGCTTCCGCCTGCAAGGCACCGCTCAGGCCAGCCGCTAAAGACCATAAGTGAAAGGATAAAGAGCAAGGACGGAAGGATAAGGCACAATCTTGCTGGAAAGAGAACCAATTTCTCAGCGCGCACTGTTATCAGCCCGGACCCAATGCTGGAACTGAATGAGGTAGGAGTTCCAAGGGAGATTGCAATGAAGATGACCGTTCCTGAGAGGGTAACCAGCTGGAATACAGAATTCCTAAAAAAGTTCATTCAGAATGGGGCAGAAATTTATCCCGGGGCCAACTACATAGTAAGGCCGGATGGAAAGAAGAAAAAAATTACTGATGAAACTAAGGAGACTGCGCTTGAAGAGCTTCAGCCAGGATACATTGTCGAGAGGCATCTCATGGATGGTGATGTTGCAATATTCAACAGGCAGCCGAGCCTTCACAGGATGTCCATGATGTGCCATCGCGTAAAGGTTCTGCCAGGAAGGACATTAAGATTGAATTCTGCAGTATGCAACCCGTACAACGCAGATTTTGATGGAGACGAGATGAACCTCCACATACCACAGACTGAGGAAGCAAGGGCAGAGGCTGAAATACTCATGGAGGTCCAGACGCAGCTCATATCACCCAGATACGGGTTAAGCGTGATAGGCTGCGTGCAGGATGCCATCTCCGGGAATTACACACTTACCAAAGATATGAGCGTAAGCAGGCAGGAGGCAGTTGAATTGCTCTCCGCAGTTGGAGTGACAAATTTCACGCGCCTTCCAAAAAGGGATTCCATAAGCGGCAAGGAAGTGTTTTCAGTGCTTATTCCCGAGGACTTTTCGTTCAAGGATGAGCATGCAGTAATCTCTGATGGAAAACTAATGGAAGGTGTAATGGACAGGAATCTGCTTGGCGAAGGCTCCGGCCTTCTTCTGAGGACAATCCACAAGAAGTACGGCAAGGATTTCACAATAGACTTTTTGGGAAAGGTATTCAGGCTCGGCATAGAGGTCCTTTTCAGGACAGGGTTTTCAACGGGAATTTCTGATACGGATTTACCTGAAGCAGGGAAGCTTGACATAAAACGTGTTCTTGATGAGGCATATGAAGAGGTAACAAAACTGATTGAGATGTATGAGAACAACAAGCTGGATACGTTCCCGGGAAAGACATTGAGGGAGACGCTCGAGTTAAGGATACTGGAAGTTTTAAACAAGGCAAGGAACAAGACAGGAGAAACTGTGGCAGACAGGGCAAACCAAAAATCACATACCATGATAATGGCAAAGTCGGGCGCAAGAGGCAACCTTCTTAACCTAGCGCAGATGGCTGCTTGCGTAGGACAGCAGGCGATGAGGGGAAAAAGGATTGAGAATGGCTTCTCCAACAGAACCTTGTCTGCTTTCAAGAAGGGCGACTTGAGCCCAGAGGCAAGAGGGTTCATAAGGGATGGGTTCAAGTCTGGATTGACTCCTGCGGAGTTTTTCTTCGGCTCCATGACAGGCCGTGACTCGCTCATGGATACTGCGCTGCGTACTCCTAAATCAGGATACTTATACAGGCGCCTTGCAAACGCGATGCAGGATTTGAGAAGCGAATACGATGGCACAGTACGGGATGCTTCAAAGAAGATTGTGCAGTTCGCATATGGTGAAGACGGCATAGATGTTTCAAAATCGGAAAATGGAAAGATTAATGTCAAAAGGATTATTGGGAGTGTCATAGGGTGAAAACATGAGCATATATGCAGAATACGCAAACAAGATTCCGAAGAGGGTAATAGATGAAGTGAAAGATGGTGTGCCGGAAAGCATATCAGAATCGAAGCTGAAGAAAATCCTCGATGAATGCGTAAGGGAATATGAGAGTTCCATGGTTGAAGCGGGAGAGGCCGTGGGGCTTGTGTCTGCTGAGTCCATAGGCGAGCCCGGCACCCAAATGACGCTTAATACATTCCACTTCGCAGGAGTCGCGGAGATGAACGTCACCATGGGGCTTCCACGTGTAATTGAGATTCTTGACGGGAGAAAATCACTTACAACACCCATGATGGAAATTTACCTCAAGAAGCCGTACAGCAAGGGGGAAAACATAAGAAAACTGGCGCTGGCCATAAAGGGCACTAAGCTTAGGGATGTTGCATCCGAATTCTCAATAGACATGGCAGAAAATGCTATAAGGGTTCTTCTGGATAAGGAGAAGATGAAGGAAATCGAGCTTACGGAGTCTTCAATTGGCAAGAGTGTGCAGAAGTCCATAAAAGCCTACAATGTGAAATTGGAAGACGGCATGCTTGCATTGAAATCTAAAAGCAAGGAAATAACCCTTAATGAGCTATATAAGATGAAGGAGAAGATTAAGTCAATGCACCTTGCGGGAGTCAAGGGCGTCACCCAGGTGCTCCCGGTCAGGAGGGAAGAGGAGTATATAATCATAACTGCGGGCTCAAACCTGAAAGATGTGCTTGAAATGGAAGAGGTCGATGCCACCAGAACCACCACGAATGACATATTTGAGATAGAGAGCGTGCTGGGCATCGAGGCTGCAAGGAAGGCAATAATTGACGAGGTATTCAAGGTTATTGAAAGCCAGGGATTGAATGTGGATGTGCGCCACATAATGCTTGTGGCAGACACCATGTGCACCTCCGGCTCTGTGAGGGGCATCACGAGATATGGCATAGTCAGCCAGAAGTCAAGCGTTCTGGCAAGGGCGTCCTTCGAGACCCCGATAAAGCATATAATCAATGCCTCTCTGATTGGGGAAGTGGACTATCTGACGTCCGTGGTGGAGAATGTAATGATCAACCAGCCAGTTCCCATCGGTACGGGACTGCCAAAACTGAGGATGAAAAAGCAAAATGAAAATTGATGCAGCTGAGATAAAAAAAATATTGCAGGAGAGAAAGGTTGTGTTTGGCACTGAGAGTTCGCTTAGGCACCTGAAAAAGGGCAAGCTGGAGAGTGTATTAATCACTTCCAACGGCAGCAAGGAAACCAAAAAGATTTTGGATAAGTTCTGCGCCCTGTCGAAGATGGAAGTTGTCATTATTCCATTCAACAGTCAGGAGCTTGGAATGCTGTGCAAGAAATCATTTCCTATTTCTGTTCTGGGTGTCTTGAAGAGCTAGTCAAATGGAGAAGATAAGGTACGACATAAACACGATGAAGTTCATTTCGCTTTTTGAATCCCTAAGCGGGGCAAGAGTGAAAGACTGCATCGAGATTGAGGACGGCCTGCTTTTTGTTATTGAGCCCGGAGAGATGGGCAGGGCAATCGGAAAGAACGGCTCTAATATAAAGAGGCTTGAGAGCGCAATAAAAAAAAGCGTGAAGGTTGTTGAGTTCAATGATGATGCTGGAGAATTTGTTCGCGCCCTTTTGTACCCCACCGTTCCAGATGAGGTTGCATTTGAAGGCGAGATAATAACAATCACCGGCAGGGACATCAGGACAAGGGGCATAATCATTGGCCGCGACAGGAGCCGAATAAACCAGATTAAGCAGATTGTTGGACGGTACTTTAAAGTTAGCGAGATTAAGGTTGTGTAGGCAAAAGGTTTAAAAATGGGCGTTAAGTTCTGAGAGGAAATGGGAAGAAAGGCAAGAGGATTAGGTTCCGGGAAAAAGCTGAAGAAGAGGAGGTCAAGAGCCAGGTGGAGCAATAAATGGTACACCAAAAGGGTTCTTCGGCTTAAAGAGAAATCCGACCCGTTGGGTGGAATCTCCCAGGGCACAGGAATAGTTCTGGAGAAAATTCAGCTTGAGGCAAAGCAGCCCAACTCCGCTATGAGGAAGTGCGTTCGTGTCCAGCTCACCAAGAACGGAAAGCAGGTAACTGCATTTTTGCCGGGAGACGGGGCAACAAAGCTGGTGAACGAGCACGACGAAGTAATGATTGAAAGCATCGGCGGGAAGATGGGACGCGCCAAGGGAGATATTCCGGGAGTTAGGTGGCAGGTAATCAAGGTCAACGGGCAATCGCTAAATGCGCTGCTTGCAGGAAAGCTGGAGAAGGCAAGAAAATGATTAAGGCGTTCAACAGGTGGCAGGTTGATGGCATACAGGTTGCAGATGCCGGCTTGCAGAAATATATATCCATTGAACCGAGAATTGTTCCAAAGACCGGCGGCAGGTATGCGAAAAACAGGTTTCACAAGAGCAAGGTCTTCGTCGTGGAGCGGCTAATCAACAAGGTCATGATTCCGGGCCATAAGGCAAAGAAGCACTTCAGGACGAGTTACCATACAACTGGAAAGGCCCATACCACATACAAGATAGTGGAAGATGTTTTCAAGCTCATAGAAGCGCAGCTAAAAGAGAATCCCGTGAAGGTGTATGTCAAGGCTTTGGAGAATGCTGCTCCAAGGGAAGAGATAATCACAATTGAATACGGCGGGGCAAGGTATCCCAAGGCAGTCGAGTGCTCCCCGCAGAGGAGGCTTGACATTGCGCTGCGGCTGATGACACAGGGCGCGTACCAAAAGTCGTTTAATTCCAAAAAAGGTATTGTAAAGGCCCTTGCGGAAGAGATAATGGCAGCTCACAATCTAAGCCTGGCGTCACATGCCATCTCAAAGAAAAATGAAATGGAGCGGCAAGCGGACGCTTCAAGATAAAGGTTCTATAGTTTTTTAAATCCTGCTGCGTTTTGGTGATTCATGAAGCGCGTTTTTATCGAGGCGTTCATTGAAGGCGACTTTTCCGTAAGCAAGGATATTCTGAGAAAGCTTCCCAAAAGAATCGGGATGGTATTTCCCGTGCAGTGCGCCCTTATTGCTGAGAAGCTGAAGAGCATGCTCGAGAAGGAAGGCATAGTTGCAATAATCGGAAAAGGCAATCAGAAAACAGGCGGCCAGATTCTTGGGTGCGATGTCTCGTCTGTTAAGCAGCTTAAGGATGTTGATGCAGTCCTTTACATCGGAAGCGGAAAATTCCATCCTATTGCAGTTGCATTGGAGACCGACAAGCCTGTCTTCTGCCTTAATCCGGAAAACGGCGAGTTCTCATGGGATGTCAGGAAGGATGCAGACAGGATAAAGAAGCAGAACAGG
>JACQSR010000022.1 GCA_016211215.1 Candidatus Woesearchaeota archaeon | reverse complement strand
GTCCAAGCTCTCCTAAGTCAATTAGCAGTTTGTATGCTGGCTTGTTGGCTTCCGGGAAGTCTTCTGCCTTAACTATGGTTCCCACTCTTATTTCCACTTTTTCAAACTCCTGCCATGTTATGTTAGTCATTTTTCCATTCCTCCGGTAGTAAACAGGAAATTACCGCATGTTTCTCATTATTTCTGCAAGCACATATTAAACTTTTCGTTTGTCTATGATAGTCAAAAATGATAATCTTGTTCAAACAAAAAATGAATAAAATCTCAGGCGGCATAGTCGCATTGGAAACAATTTTAAAGATGCCCATCTTCGCTGCCAAATATGGGTTTGGATGATGTTGTTAGCTCTCTTAGAGAAGATTATCGCTTGCAGAGGCTTCCGGATAGTGAGGGGGCATACGCCCTTGTTTCCGGTGATTTCATTCAGGTTATGCAGTTAGCAGCGTCTTCAGCAGACCCACGTATTTCAATGCGTCAAAGCATTGAGCAGCTTGAGCAGGCAGTAAATGCGCAGGTAAAAGACCCAAGGCTAAGGAGGGCGCTTCGTGAAAAGGGCCTTACGTCAGGTTCCTTGAAATCACTTGCCTCGCCAATTCGGGCACTTGCTAATGCGGCTTTATCTGGCGTTTACATAGTCCCTTGGGTTGGTGTTGTTAACAGGGAAGCCTTAGCTCTTGGAATTGTGAGGCAGACAGGGCTTGTCTGGGCATCAAGTGGCGAGGATGTGGCTGGCGTATTTGTCGTGAAATCAGCAGGAATGTTCCAGAGTTATGGTTGCATGCTTCTTGAAACAGGCCTTATTAGCTTCGCTAACATAGCTTATCTTTCCCCGGTTTCTGTAAAACCATCTCTCATGTATCTTTGTCAGATTATGCCCCCTGGCGTGCCTGTCAGGCTCGATTCCGGTCAGGAAAGGCTCCCTGAAGGTGAGTATCAAATTGCCACTACTGAAACCTTCTTTCCGTCAGGCACCCGCACACAACGCTTTTGGCATTATAAAAAAATAGATGTCGGTGTTTTTGATCAGGTTTTCAGTGGAACATTTGATGAAGCAAGACGGCGGGAAATTGGCAAAGAGTTTAGGATTGAAACTTACAGGACTCTGTCGCGCTGTGCTGAATATGCGGTGATGCTCGTAAATGCTTCTAAGCAGCTCAGACCGGTGCGCTGAAAAGTAGGCGCAGCGTGATTAACCATCTCATTGCTCGTCTTTATGATACAAGTCAAGAAAGATTATTCTATCCTCCTCTTTGATATAAGCATAAGACAATCTGAATGGTGGAATATAAACTTCTCTCGTCCCTTTCCTGTCATGCCGCATCGGCTTTCCAACTTCCGGCATTTCAATTATCTTGGCAATTTGCTTCTTAACGTGTAGCTTAAGGCTGGCATCTTTTATCTTTTTATACCTTTTTTCAAACAAATCGTCATATTCAACATTTACCATTTCTCAAGCTCTTTTAAGAAATTGTCAGCGCTCATAGACTTGAACTCGCCTTTTTCATATCTCTTCCAGGCTTCTTCAGTCCTTTTGGCAAAGATAAGGTCATCCTTCAGCGTTTCATCCATATCCCTCGCTTTCTTAAGTATCAGCTTGTCATCACTTTTAATCACAAGAATCTTTTCCCCCTCTTCAAAGCCTTCTCTAAACTCGCTTGGTATCACAACCTGTCCTTTGGAGCTCATTCTCGTTATTGCTATTTCCGCCATTTCAATCACCAAGTAAGATGTATCTTACCGTATATTTAAATGTTACGTTTTTTTTTGGGGGGGGGGGGTGCTTTGTCAGGCTTTGATATTTTCTCCAGTTGCCGTGCATTCAATCTCCACCAATGCCCCAAGCGGTAGCTGTTTGACTGCGATAGCAACTCTTGCTGGCGGTTCTAACGTAAAACTTCTGCCGTAAATTTCATTTACGACTTGGTAATCTTTCATGTCCGTTAGGTATATTCTTGCCTTTACAATGTTGTTAAAATCCCAGCCGACTTCTTTCAGAATCGCTTTGATGTTTGACAAAACCTGTTCTGTTTCAGGTCCGACACCGCCTTCCACAAGCCTCCCGCTTTCAGGGTTTATGCCTACCTGTCCTGACAATTCCATGACATGGCTGTCATTATACAGTTTAGCTTGAGAAAAAGGGCCTGTTGCTTTTGGCGCATGCAGTGATTGAATTACTTTCCTTGTCATTGTGAATGGGAGCGGCCGGATTTGAACCG
>JACQSR010000021.1 GCA_016211215.1 Candidatus Woesearchaeota archaeon | reverse complement strand
GGGTGAAGGTGTTCACTTATTAAAAGGGTTCGTGAGCTGGGTTCAGAACGCTGTGAGGCAGTTTGTTTAATATCTACTGGAGATGTCTGGTGTCTGAAGGAAAGGAACCTTTAGTACGAGAGGAACGAGGTTTCGTCGCCTCTGGTCTACCTGTTATCTGACAAGGTATGCAGGGCAGCTACGCGATAACTGATAAGTGCTGAAAGCATCTAAGCACGAAGCAAATCTTGAAAAGAGACACCGCTGGAACACTCCCAGAACAGGAGTTTAATGGAATCGGTGTGTAAGCACCAAGGTGACGAGGTGTTCAGCTCGCGATTCCCAACAGTTCCAATTTCTCTTGTACATGGCCTATCATTTTTTTCTTTTTAGAAAAATTTGATTCGATACAATCGCATAATAGGCACAGCCATAAAGAATTTAGTTCTTGACATTCCTGATTTAGAATAATGGAAGATTTTTTGGAAGGTAAAAGAAGGGGTAGTAATCCCTCACTATTATCTTAGATGCCTCATCTGCAGAATGCGCGAAAGTGCTCAATGTCAATGGTTTCGCAAACTTCATGAGCTGCTCTTTGAACGCATGCTCCTCATCTTTATTAACACTGATTCCCCTGTCGCAAATTGGCCCTGTAAAAGGGTTCATACTTTTATAAAATTGTTTTTCTTCCTTGCCTAAGAACATCATTTTCGCATTGAAATAATTGAAAATATTCCTGTAATCTCTCCCCCTTATAGAAATCTGCTCCTTCCCGGCACCCCTGAACATCTCTGCTGCAGAAGAACCTTCAACCATCTTGCAATAATCATCATAATTTATTGCAGATTGCCAGTCACGGCAAAACTTATCCTCAATTGCAAGAACTTCGGATAGGTTCAAATAAGGGAAATACGCTGCCAAGTTGAACTCTTCCGCACCAGACCAAGTTCTGATACCCAAGTCCCAATCATTCCTGAAAAAAGCAGATAGAATCCTTTTTAGTAAGCCCTGCGATTCTTCTGGCGTAGTGTCAAGCCTTTTTATCAGTATATCAACCATTTTTCAATGGCTGCAACACCCCTATTTAAATCTTTCGTTTTTGTTGTTACATATAGGTAGTTACAAATACCACACAAACATTCATAAATTTCCCGAAAAACCGGCAATTATGATTTGCCTCGGCATAGAATCAACTGCCCATACATTTGGAATAGGAATCGTGGACGACAAAGGCAATATTCTGGCAAACGAAAAGGACAGCTATACCACTGAATCAGGGGGCATGATACCTTCAGAAGCATCAGAGCATCACGTCGAGGCTTGCGACAAGGTTCTTGCAAACGCCCTCAATAAGGCTAAAATTAAACTTCAGCATGTTGATTTGATTTCATTCTCGCAGTCTCCCGGACTTGGCCAAGCATTGCGCATAGGGGCATTTTTTTCCCGTTCATTGGCATCTCAGCTTGGAAAGCCCATAGTCGGCGTTAATCACGCCATTGCCCATCTCGAAATTGGAAGGTTAAGGACAAAAGCAAAAGACCCCATCCTGCTTTATGCATCCGGCGCAAATACCCAGGTTATTGCCTACCACAACAGGAAATACCGCGTATTTGGTGAAACACTGGATATTGGTGTTGGAAACTTCCTTGACTCATTTGCAAGGCACCTTGGCCTTGGATTTCCCGGAGGCCCAAAAATTTACGAATTAAGCCTGCACGGGAAAAAATATATCCCAATACCCTATGTGGTAAAGGGCATGGACGTCTCATTTGGCGGAATTCTGACGAATGTCACAAGGAAATATGATTCAGGAAAATTCTCAAAAGAGGATTTGGCATATTCAATCCAGGAAACGGTGTTTGCAATGCTCGTCGAAGTCTCCGAAAGAGCCCTTGCCCATACAAGAAAGAATGAGCTTGTGCTTGGCGGCGGGGTTGCGTGCAACCTGCGTCTTAAGGAAATGGCAAAAAAAATGTGCGGGGACAGGAACGCAAAATGCTACATCCCGGAAAATGAATTTTTGGTTGACAACGGCGCAATGATTGCGTGGCTTGGGATTTTAAAGTTCAAAAGCTCCGGCCCGCAGAAGATAGAGGAATGCATTATAAAGCCGTATGAAAGAACCGATGATGTGGATGTCACCTGGTACGGCTGACTACTTCTGGTCGTGGGCGCGCTCGAACTTCTTCTCTGACGAAGGCTCCATTTCCTCGAAGATTGCCCCGCAGTCCTGGCATATAATCTGGTCGCTCCCCTTTTGGTAGATGGCGTTGCTGCCGCCGCACTCAGCGCACTCATGCTTTTCCTTGAAATCTTTTGCTTTCATGAATCAGAATAAGAAAATCGCGGTATAAATAGGTTTCGGTCAGCTTCTTCCCGGCTGCTTGCTGCGGTAACTGTTTTGTAAATTAACCCCTCTAAATGGCTCCAATTTTCCTTCAACAACGCTGTAGAAAGATTCCCTTACAGGATTTTTCGTATTCCACAGTTTTCCTACTTCCCTCTCAACTTTTTTAGTTGTTGTAACCAGTTCAGAGACAGTTGTCTGACTTCCACCTTCTCCCGTGTATATGTACCTGTCCTCCCACACTCCAACATCCTCGGAAAAGGTGCCCATTATTGGTTTTCCATCTACAACAGGCCTTTCCATCACCCTCACGATATCCCCTTCTCTTGCTTTGATATCTATTGGATTTGGAAGCTCTGCTTTTGATAATCCTCTTTGAACTAAAGAGCATCCATCAGGACAAAAAGCGCTAGGCCTAGGTTTCCCATACTCATTCATAACTTGGAATGAAAATAAGGTGTATGGTGCTTCAGTGGTCTGGCTCAAAGTCGCTGCGGCAGTTGTTACCCCCTTCAACACTACTGCCTTGCCGGTTTCACCAGTTATGGTCGGAATTGATTTTTCCGGAACGCTTTTTCGAGGAGCAGCATCTTGCCTTTGATGGTATCTCTCATTAATGGACTGCTCAATCGTTTTTGCCCCTGAAATTGGCTCGCTTTTGACACCGGATGAAATGGTATTATATGCCGGCTTCGCTGCACAAGTTGCAATTAAGAGAACTCCCAATGCAGTGCCAACCTTGATGGGAGAATATCCCCCAATTTGGAACCGTGGAACATAATCCTGAACTTTATCTTTTATGTTTTGGTACCCTTCCTTTATTCTTGAGAATACCGATTTCTTCTCTTCAGCGACATTAACCCTGCCCTTCAGGTATCGTACAGCCATGAGTTTATCCTTTACATTATCCACAATCAGCACTTTCCTGTACCTAAAGTCTGACAACTCACGGGTTACCTTTTCGTACTGGCTTATGTAATGCTCCTTTACAGCAATAGATGAGCGAAGTTTTTCTGTAATTTCTTCAGACGAGTTTTTGACCGAAGCAAGTTTTTTGTACCGCTCATTATTGGCTACATCAAACCCATCGTAAGCCCTCAGTTGGCTGTCAGCCTTTATAATATCTATTTCACATAGCGCCAAGAATTCCCTTTCAGACTCAAGCTCTTTTCTTGATGCTTCAACAATGCCCTTAAACTGCAACTGCAGCCTCTTCAGCCTCTCGTAGGTTTTGACATCCTCTGGAGAATATTCACCGAATTGTGATAGTTTTCTCTCAAGGTCTTTTTCAATCACGCCAAGCTCAGAAGCAAGTGACCTTTTGTGGTCTTTTCTTAGGCTGCCTAAACTCGGCATGATTTGAGAAGTATAAGTGGAACCGGAATGATATCTCTGCCCGGCATCATTAATGCCTGTAATGGTATAACCAGACATCAAAGATTCAAGTCCCCTGTCTATGCGTGAGTGGGGTAATGGGGGCGTTGATTGCTTCTCAACGACCGGCATTCCTGTCTCGTATTGTATTTGTGCTACCATGGTACAAAGATTACCACTCAAGAATAGCAAAAGGCTTATAAATCTTTCTGTCCTATGCGCCCTGTATCATAGCCAGAATCTTCTCCTTGCCCTTCCAGTACAAAGCCTCCCTCAGAACTTCTGCGATGTTGTCAACCGGAACTATGCTGATTCTTTCAAGCCTGTCCGGCGCGACAATAACATCCTTTAGGTTTGCCCTTGGCACTATAACCTTCTTCAGGCCTGCTTCAATGGCCGCCTCCACTTTGGAAGAAACCCCGCCTATCGGAAGAACCTCCCCCCTAACAGACAAGCTTCCGGTCATTGCAGTATCCTGGTTTACGGGAACATCCTTGAATGCGGATATGACTGCCGTTGCAACTGCAATCGACGCGGAATCCCCTTCAACACCCTCGTAAGTTTGTATGAACTGCACATAAATGTCAAGCTCTTCCTTGATGTCCTGCCCGAAATACTTCTTGATTATTGCAGAAACATTCTTTATTGCCTCCTTTGCAATCTCCCCCAATTTGCCTGTTGCAATTATTTCAGATTCCTTTCCGCCGGGTGTTACCTGCGCTTCAATCGGAAGTATTATTCCTGACTGGGCTTCCTCGCCGCCTATTATTGCAAGTCCGTTAACCCTTCCAACAACTCTTCCGGTTGTTTTAATTACCTCATATTCCTTCTTCCTTTCTATATACTTATCCGCAATCTGCTGCTCAAGCGTCCTTGCGATTTTCTTTGCCTTGAGTATATGCTCTCTCTCGGCCAGCTTTGCATTTTCCTCCTTTGCTATGTCCCCTGCAGCCCTTATCAGCCCGCCAAGCTCCCTCAGCCTTAATGTTAAATGCCCTTTCCTGTTTGCCCTTCTCCTTGCCTCGTCTATAATCTGGTCAACCGCGTCATATGAAAAATGGGGAATTTTTTTGTCCTTTGTAACTTCCTGCGCAACAAACATTGCAATCTTCTGCCTGTTGTCTTCGGTATCTTCCATCGTGTCCTTCATGAACACCTCGTATCCATAGCCCCTGATTCTTGACCTAAGCGCAGGATGCATGTGCTTCACTGTTTCCATGTTGCCGGCAGCCACAAGTATGAAATCGCACGGCACCGGCTCCGTCCTCACCATGGCTCCGGCGCTCCTCTCGCTCTGCCCCGTAATTGCAAACTTCCTTTCCTGCAATGATGAAAGCAATTCCTGCTGTGTCGCAGGATGCAGTGTTGCAATTTCGTCAATAAACAAGACACCCATGTTGGTTTTGTGAATCATTCCTGCCACAACACGCTCATGCGCCGGCGTTCCCAACCCTCCGCTCTGGAACGGGTCATGAAGCACGTCGCCGAGCAATGCTCCGGCGTGCGCTCCGGTTGCGTCAAAGAAAGGAACTTTTTCCTGGTTGAAATTATCCACAATTATCCTCGGAACCTTTGCCTTTCCGTCCATGCGCTTACCGAAGCTTATGAAGAACAAAAACGCTCCGACAAAAACCATTCCGCCCAGAAAAAGCGCAGAAAACATTATGTTGGCTGCAATTATATTCCCATCAAGTTTTAGGTAATATCCCCTAAGCACCCAGGGTATTGCAACCGATGCTATCGCAAGTATGAAAACAAGTATGTTCTGGTTCTTGAACATTTCATTTGAATGAAGCCTTGCCCTTGCCACTATCTCCCTGCCCTCCCCGGCAGGCACCGTCCTTATCAGGGGCTGGTTCTCGTCATTCGGATTTGGGAATGCAAGAATGTCAACTAAATTTTCCTTGGGAAGCAATTCCGCAAGGGCCATTCCAAGCATGCTCTTTCCGGTTCCAGGCTCGCCTATCAAAAGGACATGCCTTCTCTGTGTGGAGGCTTTCTTGACTATCTCAACAGCATCTTCCTGGCCTATAACCTGGTCTATTATCCGCTTTGATACCTTTAAATCCGCAGTTGACTTGAATTTCACAGTTCCGCGAATCAGGGGTCTATTTAAATAGTTTTTGCCCGTGGAGATTATTCTTCCATTGCCGGAAATCTTCCGGAAATTCCCCGGAAACGCTTATTAAAGGCAAAAATAACCCCTGGCCCATGCATGAGCAGAAAGTGCTTAAAATTGCATACATATCCTCAGTAGCCGGCATTCTATTCCTTTTTTACCTCTCCCAGACAGTGCAGTTGGAGGAAAAAAATATAGACGACATATCCGAATCCGACATCGGAAAGACCTTCTTGATGCAGGGCAAGGTTGTGAAGGTTGCAAGTTACAATAATTCAGTTGCCGTAACGATAATGCAGGAAAACACAAAAACCGCCTTTTTTGGTGCTGAAGAATATATCCCCTCGGAAGGAGATTTTATACGCTTCAGGGCAAAGCTGGTTGACTATGACGGCCGAAGCTCCCTTGAGGGAAGCAACATAATCCTCCAAAAAAGCTGAAAGATTTCCGGATTTTTCTGCATCCTGCTTATTAACCCCAAAAGATTCCAGCATTCATGTTCCTTGAAATGGTAGTGGCGATTGCAGCCGGCATTATTCTGGGCTCCATTACAGGCTTAACCCCCGGTCTGCACATCAATGCCGTAAGCGTCCTTATAGTTTCTTTCTCGCCTTTTCTTCTGGCATATTTTTCCTCAATCTCCCTTGGAATTGTCATCATAAGTATGGGCGTCACCCATACCTTTCTTGACACAATACCCTCAATATTCCTTGGAGCGCCAGACGCCGAAACAGCCCTTGCAGTCCTCCCCGGCCACCGCATGCTTTTGGCAGGAAAAGGCTTTGAGGCGGTAAAGCTTACCATAATCGGCTCTTTGTTTTCACTTCTCCTTTCCATAATTTTAATGCCGGCGCTGATACCCGTAATTCCATTGATTTACGATGTGATAAAACCATACATTGGAATCATCCTGATACTTGCATGCGCCTATATGATTTACACGGAATCAACAATCAAAAAAAAGATTCTTGGAACTCTGCTGTTTTTTCTTTCCGGAATTCTTGGCTATGTCATCCTTAACTTTCCAAACTTAAATCAGCCATTGTTCCCGTTGCTCTCCGGACTTTTCGGCATAAGCCTGCTCCTGGTTTCCCTTTCAGAGGTAAACATAATCCCAAAGCAAAGAATCACAAATTCAATCTGGATTGGAAAAAAGGGGCTTGTGAAATCCATTGCAGCTTCCGTGATTTCAGGCTCCGCTTCAGGCTTCCTTCCCGGCCTGGGCTCTTCACAGGCTGCAATAATCGCCCTTGCGCTTGTAAGGGAAGCCGGCCTCTACACGTTCCTGATCATCATCGGAGGCATTAACACCGTTAATTTTCTTGTATCACTGGCAACATTCTATGCCATAGACAAGGCCAGAAATGGCGCCATTGTTGCAATGACTGAGATAATTCCAAAAATCTCAATTGACGAAGTTATCCTGTTTATGGCAGTAGCGCTTATAGCCGGCTCAATCGCGTCTATAATCACGCTGGAAATGACTGTTCTCTTCTCGAAGCTAATTTCCAGGATAAATTACAGGAAATGCTGCCTGACAATAATCATTTTTGTGACCGCCGGGGTAATCTACTCCTCATCGGGTATAGGTTTGCTTGTCCTTCTGGTCAGCACAACCCTCGGCATAGCAGGCCAGCTTTCCGGAGTTAAGAAGAGCCTTATGATGGGCTGCCTCATCCTGCCGGTTATAATTTATTTCCTGGGCTAACAGTTTATGCACGTAACATGTATGTCATGTATGCTGAAGTCCAGGTCAGGCCCTTCGCCGGAGATGTCCAGCAGGTTGGTATTCCTGTCCCACTGGTAGTGTATGTTGTCAAAACCTATCGACACGGGCGGATTATCTCCGACCTGGAAGGTAGCCAATGACCACCAGTTGTTGTCTACATCCAAAACGCCGCAGTTGTTTGCGTTTACTTCCCTGACCTTCGCCTTTACCCTCAAATTCAGCGGGCTGCCATCGGAAAGTTTCGCCTTCACTTCAAGCGAACTTATGCCGTAATAACTCCCATCGCTGTTTTGGCTTAACCATCCTGAGAATTTGATTTTGCTGCTCGCAAAATTGTCATACCCGTCAATAAAATCTATTATGCCGCCTGTTCCGCGAAGGCTCATTTTCTCAAGTTCGCAATCCACATCGCACACTCCGCCTTCATCTATCTGCCCGTCGCAGTCATCATCATCGCCGTTGCATAACTCAGGCGGTGCACTCTGGCAGGTATCGCATGTCTGGAATGTTGAGCAGTCATTATAGTTCGTGCAAGGATGCGTAAGCCCTTCATCTATTTGGCCGTCGCAGTCATTGTCATTTCCATCGCATAAAGTTTCATACTGCTCGTATGGGTCATCTTCATATGGATTGTTTCCGCAGCAATCCAGCAATCCGCCGTTCCCCGTCCATACGAATCCAGAATCCTCGCAGCTTCCTTCGCAGTCTTCCGGGTCAAAACCATCATCAATTTGATTGTCGCAGTCATTGTCCAACCCGTCGCACTCTTCCGGTGCTGGCCCTGTTGCATTGCAGTTTTGGAAAGAATTCCATTGGCAGTTGCCCTGGCATGTTCTTGTTTCAGTTCCTGCAACACATTCGCCAACATCAGTTCCGCATCCCCTGCTCTCCTGCTGTCCCGGACTGCATATTCCCTGCCCTGTGCATGCCCCAAAAGAGCCCCATTGCCCGTTGCTCTGGCATGTTCTGGTTTGAGTTCCGCAGTTGCCGCATGCCTGTGTTTGTGTTTGCCCGGGAGTGCATACAGGAGCCGTGCTTACAGTAACATCATTTCCGCAATCCGGAGGTAAAAACCAAAATTCCCCTTCCTTTAGCATCCTCCAGAAATTCGGATAAGTTCCCGGTAAAGATGGTGCAACAATGTTAAAATTAAAAGTGTACTGCTGATTTTCGCTTACAGTCACCGCAGGAGCTATTAACACCCTGCCCAACCCCCATATTACATTATCCTGCGGATTTTGCGAGCCTAATTTGTAGTTTGTTGCAGCTGTCCATGGAACAGAGCCGTCATTTCTTACAGTAACGGATACTGCCTGCGTTTGGCCAGCATTCATTGTGGTTGGAATAGTATCGCCAATGCAAGTAGAACAAACTTCATCTTCCGCGCCATCGCAATCATCATCTAAATCATTGCAAACTTCACTAGCCGGTTGCTCTTCCTGTTCACAGTTTCCAAACAGACCATACTGGCAGTTGCTCTGGCAGGTCCTCAACTGATTTCCATCCTCGCATATTCCAGGCAGTCCTGTGTCGCATGATTGTGATTGTGTTGTTCCCGGGCTGCAAGGACCTTGCCCTGTGCACGGCCCATATGCTCCCCACTGGCAGCTGCTCTGGCATGTTCTGGTTTGTGTTCCGCAGTTTCCGCATGCTTGTGACTGTGAACTTCCTGGGTTGCAAACTCCCTGCCCAGTGCATGCTCCAAAAGAGCCCCATTGCCCGTTGCTCTGGCATGTTCTTGATTGGCTCCCGCAATTTCCGCAAGGCTGTGTTTGTGTCTGCCCTGGAACGCACTCAGCCTCCGCTATATCCAGTTTAAGCTTGTTTACAGTTACGCTGCCACCATCGGTAACAGCTGTTAACTTGATTATGTTCTGCCCCTGCTGGAAATTAATGTTAAAGAACTCATTGTTTATTGGTCCATTAAAACTACAATCGTCATCAAAATTACAAAACGGATCGTTGGTTGTCCCCACGAGAATTCCATTTACAAAAACATCAACCTTCTCATTTCTAAACGTATCCCCTCCAAAATTCCCGGTCCACACTGATAATGTTCCCGTGCCCATTGGAACATTCACTTTTACGTCCGCAGTGACCTTGTTTACGGTCGGCTCCCAAAAGTAGCATCCAGTTACATCCCTAACTGCATTGCACCCTCCAGGTCCCGAACCGGTGAATGTTGCAGTGTTGCAGTCCATCATGCTGCCCCCTGCTGCAGAGCTCCTGCCGCACTTCCCGTCAGCACCTAAATTGACAATGTCTTTTAGAAAAACAGTCTGGCTGAATGCAAACGCAGACGCGCTTAGGATAAAAAAGGACAGACCCATCACCGCAACTAATGCTACTGCTCTTTTCATACAAACACCCCTCGAAAGTAAGGAAATGGGTAACCACCCAACTATAAATATTTTTATCCACACTACTAAGTAACCAATCACTACCAACTGGCAATTAAACTGAAGGTTTCCACAATATGTCAAAATGCTCGGAGCACTAGACCGGTGGCATGCTCATCCGCTTTCGCTCACCCAGGCTCCTCGCATTTCATTGAAAAGTTTCAATGTGCTCAGAAATCGCTTTGCGATTTCCGACATTTCCAGATTAGTCCTTCCACCAGTCACGGACTGGCGGAAAGATAATCTTTTTAAAGGGCCCCGAGTTTTCCTCACGCATGGAAGGCATAATTGCAAGTTTCAGGCGCGGCCGCACAACCCAGTCCAACAACCAGATGGTTGTGATTGTTAAAGGATATTCTGACAAAGAAACATCAAAGGAACTGGTTGGAAAGAAGGTTGTATGGGAAAGCCCTGCAAAGAGGCAGATTTCCGGCAAAATAGCTTCGCCCCACGGCAACAAGGGCGCAGTCAGGGTTATTTTTGAGAGAGGCATGCCCGGACAGAGCCTTGGAACCAAAGTAAAGGTTGATTAAATCCCCAGGTTTATGGGGATTATTCCTTTTGCGCTTAGATAAACCAAAAGCGCCCCAAGAATAAAACCTATAACAAGCCCCTTCATCAAATCCGCAGGGCTTGTAATGAATCCCTTTTTGTCCATGAACATCACCTTCTTTTTTTCTTAATGAGCATTACCCCTATATAAAAGTTGTTGTTTTTAAAGTACGTTTTTCTTTCGGAATTTTATGGGGAAGATTTATTAATGCAAACGCCTATCACTCTTGGCATGACTAACAAATTTTGGGATATTTTAGCCTGGATTGCATTTTTCATAGTTGTACTCTACTTTTTTCTCAAGATAGTTGGTGTGCTCAACAGCCCGATTGGCGCAGATGTCTTGGCACTTTTATCGGCCGCCTACTTTATCGGCAGATATGCCCAGAAAATCGACACTTCCCTTCAGGATGTTGAAGAAATCAAGCAACCGGAAGATTTCCGGAAAAATTCGGCAAAGGTTTATTAAGAATAAATAATACATAGGCTTATGGAAGTTTCCAGTACCAAAGTAATGACGAAAAAGAAGAATATCTTCTTAGTAGCAGGGGTAATTAGCACTATTCTGGGCATTGTGGGGGCAATTCCCTCCTTTCTCACAACCCAATACGCAACGGCTGTAGCATCCACTTTCCTCATCGTTGGCGGGCTTGTTTTGATTGCTATTGCTTTTGAGGAATAAGATGGCTCTGGAAAAGAAGAAGAATATATTGGACCTACAGCATTCAAGGAACCTTCAATATCTCAATACGGCATTCATCAGTTTATTTACCTATGTTATCGGGATTGTCATAGGATTTGTCACAAACGAGATAAGCTATCGAAATCCAGAACAAGTGATGATGACGGCGATAATCTCTGCAATAGTGGTGTCCGCCTTTCTGCTTATTATTCAAAGATATAGAACTCGGTTGTATAGAATTCTGAAAGCGATTGATGAGCTTGATGCAGCAGAGTAAGGAAGAAAAGGAAAAAGCTTATATATACTCTTTCTGGGTAAGCTAATTTAACTTAAAATGGGATTTTCCAAGGCAAAGAGGGTGTTTTTCTTAGGGATGGCTTTAGCAATCCTGCTGTCCGTTTCGGGATTGGCGGCAGGTGACGATAAAGGCCCATTGGAGACTGCGCTGGGGAAAATATACGAGATTTTTGGTTTTTTGCCCAAAGTGCTTACTCCTGAACTGCTGCAGGGCGGCGATGAACAGGCCGTTTTCTTTGCGAAATTCCTGATTTTTCTGCTCCTGTTTTCCGTGCTTTACTTTTTGTCTGGAGCGGTGTTCGGTGAATCCAAAGGCGTAAGGTTTACTGTTCCTTTTGTAATTTCATTGATGGGCACAGTATTGATTCCAGGAGCTGTTTTAAAGAATATATTCCAGACATATACGGTTGTTGTTGCTATAATAATCTGGTTAGTTCCTGTCTTAGGTGTTTTTGCGATTAACCATTTCCTTAGGGAAAAAATGGGGGACACCAGAGCCAGACATATGGCATCGTTTTTGGTTTACTCATTTGCCATATGGGTCATGTACCAGATGGACCAAAGCATTCCTTTGCTGCTTGGTCCGGGGGAATCCGTTGCAAGACCCTGGAGAGCAGCAACCCAAATCCATGATTACTTTGGCCTCATCTTTGCTTTCCTTTACATCCTCACGATCTACCATGCGTTTAAATTTATAGTCGGCGGAGGCGAAAGCGGGTTTAAGGTGGTTGGCGAAGGTTCTTGGGCCTCACAAAAAGAATCCCCCTCATGGTGGCCGTTTGGAGGACCGAGAAAAGATAGAGAATCCGAGGCGGCAGAAAAAGAAAGGAGAGAGCTAATAGAAAGCGAGAAAGAGGCTGAGCAAAGCCTACGTTTAGACACGGAAGAAGAGCGTATCACTTCGGAGAGTATAAACAAACTAGTTCAAATGAAAAAGGAAGTGGCTTCCATTTTACAGCTAATCGTACATAATAGGGTTATCACGCGCGAAATTCAAGAGAGGATTAAACAATTAAGTGTAACTGAAGATGACTTTGAAAGAGAAATTAAGAGTATAGAGGCTATAGAAAGGGTCTTATTAAGATTAGAGTCGCACGATGCACAGAAACTTGTTGATGCATATGCTGTGGGAAAGGTTGCTAAGGACCACCATTTAAATCAAATAGAAAATCTGATTAGGGGGCATGAGAAGAATATAACTACCTTTCGTAAAATGTTTGATGACGCAGAAACCCAACTTGGCGAATATGGAGGCGCTCTTAAAACACATTTGGATAAAGCAAAAAGAACAAGTGAATCCGGACAACTCCGCCAAGAACTTTATTTGATAGACACAGAATTGCCTCACCTAATTGGTGTATTAAGAAATATTTTGTTGCTGGAACAATACAATTTAAGAGTTGAAAACTATATAAAATCTCAGATATTAAATATTTTGGGAAAATAATTGGAGATAATGCATACAAAACAAGACGCAATGAAAACCACAATTTATCCAGTCTTAGCGTTGCTTTCCCTGCCCTCAGCCCTTGCTGAATCTACTGTCAGCACTGTAGGGCAGAAGATTTATGACATACTTTCTCCTCTGTCTGCTGTCTCGCTTGGCACAGAATATGGCGATTTCTATTTGAGGGCATTGATTTTCATTCTGGTTTTTGCAATACTGTTCTATGTTCTGCAGTTCGTCTTCAAGGAAGAAAAAGGAAAAAGGATTAGGATTGTTGTTGCGCTCGTCATCTCAATAATTGCAATCATCGGCATTCCAGCCAAGGTAATCAGCGCAATAGTCCTTTCATACACAATCACAGTTGTTTTCTTCCTCATAGTTCTGCCAATCTTCGCAATTGTCATGCTTAACACAAAAGTTTTCCATGAGCCGACAAGGGCAAACTATGTCGTAAAGACGCTCCTCTTCGCACTCCTCGCAATGCTCATAGCCAACATCATGCACATACAGATGCCAGAGCACATAGACACCATAGAGCTCGAAGGATGGCTTGGATTTGCGCAGGCGGTTGTAGTAATACTCGCTGTATGGAGCGGATTCATGGCTTTGTTTACAAGCAGCGCGACTGCACAGGTGGGAGAAGAAGGCAAGCACCCCGCATCAAAGTTCTGGGACTGGTTGAAGAAGCCTGCAGAAAAGAGGCCGGAGAAAAAGAGGCCTGAACCAAGGGAAATAAGTGATATACGGAGGGTAACCGTTGACTCAAAAGAAAGAATAAGGGAAATTCAGGCCCACATCAGAAAACTGATAAGCTTCTTCAAAAAAGGAAATGTCAGCGAAGCAGACAAAAGGGAAGTCGACGAGATGCTGAGGGAGATTAGGTATGATGAGAGGGACTTTGAAAAGTTTATCGAAAAGGGAAATTCTCTAATCTCCAACATATTGCATTTCGGAAACCTTAATGTAAATGGTGCAATAGGTAACTACAACAACTTGCAGGGCATAGCCCATAAGAAAACACCCCCTCTACCTGGCTCACCCCAAGAAATGGCAATATTGGATGAAATCGGCGATTTTAAAGGCAGGGTTAGCCCCGTAGAACAAAAGATCGTAAGGATTGTAGGGCTATTAAGAAGTGACGGGGTATACCTTCGCCATCACCTAACATATGTTCACGACATGTTCAGGGTGAATAAGACTAAGGAATTATTGGTGGGGCTTGAGCGCGCCCACAAAACACTTGGAGACCTCTTGTACCACCTCGATGACATGGACAAGGAAGAGGTTTACATCAATAGACACTTCAGTAATCTAATGAATGTTGTAGCCCGTTACGCACCAGGTGTACCATGACCACCCTCAAAACCATCCGGACACTGCCTGAAACTGCCGCCCTTTCTGCGAGATGGGCTTCTATCGCTGCCCATTCAGTTGTTGAGGCATACCAGGCAAAGCCCGACGAGATGGTTGCAAGCGACGCAAAAATGGTTAGCCATCTTCTTATGGCCATTGGATTGCTTGCCAAGGTCGAATTGCTGAGTTTGGTGCTTATGCATAAGCAAGCAGCTGCATTGGCCAGCGAAGCGAACGATAATTTCAGAAAGGGAAAGTTCAGGGAAGCCGAAAAGCTCATCGGGGACATCGGAAAGCTAGCCGCTCATTCCAGTTTAACAAGGGACAAATTGAAAGAGTCCATTAGAACATCAAAAGAGCTCACCAATGCTGCCCATAGGGTTTCAAGAAGCATAGAGGTATTGTCAGAAGGCATGAGAAGCCAGTTCCAGAAGGAAATAGAAAAGATTAAAAAGGCGCAGGAAGAAAAGCTGAGGCAGGTAAAAAAATAGGTGTCAGAATGGAAATAAAGCTGTGGAAAAAACCGAAAAATGTAACCCTTGTTGAAGGGTTCCCGGGATTTGGATTAGTAGGGACAATAGCAACCGAATTCCTCATAGACCACCTCCAGACAGAGATGATAGGCAAGATAACTTTCGATGACACCCCGCCGATGATTGCAATCCACGACAGCAAGGTGGTTGAGCCGCTGGGCATTTTCTACAACAAAAAGTACAACCTCGCCCTGCTCCACGCGATGACTGCATCTGCAGGCTTTGAATGGAAAATTTCCAGGGTTGTTTTTGACCTCGCGAAGGCTTTGGATGCAAGGGAGATAATATGCCTCGAAGGGGTTGGCTCTCCGCAGGACGTGCAGGTTAAGTCAAACCAGACTTTCTTCTATTCATCAGACTCAAAGAGGTCAGACAGGCTTTCAAAATCAGGAATTGCGCCGCTTAAGGAAGGCATAATCATGGGAGTTACAGGCGCCCTGCTTGTTTCAGCCGAAAAGGTGCCAGTTACTGCAATCTTCGCGGAAACGCCAACAAACCTTCCGGACAGCAAGGCTGCCGCCAACGTAATCATTGCGCTGGACAAGCACCTCGGGCTTAATGTTGACCCAAAACCATTGATGAAAAAGGCCGAAGATGTCGAGGCAAAGCTCAAGGACATTTTCTCCAAAAGCCAGGAAGCAACCGAAATGGCTGAGAAGAAGAAATTGAGTTATGTTGGTTAGGTTTGGGGATACGAGCGAAGCGAAGTATCCTCCTCTCTCTTTGGTGATGATGAAAACCTTCGGTTTTCAGCACACTAGAAATGCTTTGTATTTCTATTGTTTCTCTTGAAGAGAAATCGCTGATAAGAAGAAGTTGAGCTACGTCGGTTAAATTTTCTTTTTGATTTCCCTGATAAATTCCCCTATATCTTTGGGCAGGCTTTCTGTCAGCGCTTCATATACCAGTTCATCATCGATTTTGTCATACTGGTGAACGATGAAATTTCTCATCCCTTTCGCGTCCAGAAGCTTCTTCACCAGATTCGAAGGCAGAAATTTATGCTTTTCCAGCAAAGTAAAAGTGCTGCTGTCGTCATTCGGCATCTCCATCCTTTTGAATTTAATGACAAGAAGGTTTGTGTCAATTACTGCTTCCATGACCTTTTCAAACGCCCTTTCGCACGCTGCCCTGATTTTTGGGTCTTTCATGTACTCTTCAGGGCTTTCGGGCAGAAAAGACTCTAACTCTTCAATGCCCTCCTGAATCTGCTTTAGTTTTTCCCCGATTCTAGATTTCATTTTGCATGCTGGATGCGCGAAAAAAACTCGCTCATTTGCTTAAATGCCTGAACCCAAAACCCTGCGGAATCAAAATCCTTTGCCTTATACAGTATTTTGTTCTTCTTAAGGATTTCCCTTCTGATCTTCATTGGAAGAACATCAAACACCTGCAAATCAACTTTTGACGGGAGTTTCCCCAGCAGCCGAAGCCTGAATTCGCCGGCTTCTTTCCGTGGCACCGGCCTGTTGAATACAACCGCAATATCAATGTCAGAGCGGTAGCTCATCTTATTCTCAGCAGCAGAGCCAAACAGAAGTATCATCTTTATGTCGGCCATTTGGCGGTCTTGAAGTATAATTTTAACTGCCTCATTGATTGTTTCCTTCGTATGCGAGCCTTTCTTCATCCCAAATTCATCCTTAAACTCAGCGCACCCTTCAATGAACCTAAGTTTTGGCCTTATGTCCCTCGAAAGCCGGTTTTTCTCGGATTGCGTCAATGCAATGCCGTCTAATTGCCTGGCCATTATCTCTATCTCCCTCTTTCCAAATACCTTCCTTGCTTCCGCATTCTTTTCCAAAAAATTCCTAAAGTTCAATATAACCACCTTTCAGGTTATAATATACTTTATTTAGGTTATATTTAAATCTTTCGATGCCCGGCAGCAGGCTTCCCAAAAATTGCACAAGGTTTAAATACGTTCCATACAGTAAGTAACGAAAAAAGAGGCAATATGGACAAGTCTAGACGTTTTATTCTCTGGTTTGACGAGCTTTCCATAGAAGATATACCTTTAGTTGGAGGGAAAAACGCATCGCTGGGGGAAATGTATTCCAACTTAAGGAAAAAAGGGGTCAGCATACCAAACGGCTTTGCAATCACCTCAACGGCATACAGGTTCTTCATCGCAAAAGCCAATCTCAGGGGCAGCATTGCAAAAATCCTAAGCAATCTCGACACGAAGGACATAAACGGGCTTGCGGAAAAAGGGGATAGAATAAGAAGCCTGATACGCCATGCAGAGCTTCCATCGGAGCTTAAGGTTGCGATTGCCAAGGCATACCAAAGGCTGTGCAAGGAATACGGCGAAAACTGCGATGTTGCAGTCCGCTCGTCAGCAACCGCAGAAGATTTGCCGGACGCCTCTTTTGCCGGACAGCAGGAAACCTTCCTTAACATCCGCGGCGAGCATGCGCTGATGGAAGCCTGCAAGAAATGCTTCGCGTCATTGTTCACCAACCGCGCCATTTCCTACCGCCACGACAAGGGATTTGACAATCTCAAGGTTTACCTCTCAATAGGCATCCAGAAGATGGTACGCTCTGATTTGGCGTGCTCCGGAGTTACATTCTCCATCGACACCGAATCAGGATTCAAGGACGTAGTTTTCACCACAGCCATCTACGGTCTTGGAGAAAACATCGTGCAGGGCGCTGTAAACCCAGATGAATACTATGTCTTCAAGCCAACACTCTCCTCCAAAAAGCCAATCCTGTCAAAAAAGATTGGGGATAAGAAAATCAAGATGGTCTATTCCCATGATTCGTCAAAGACCACTAAAAACATCCCAACTCCGATTAACCAGCGCAATTCATTTGTCCTGAGCGATGATGAAATAATCACGCTTGCAAAATGGGCCTGCATAATCGAGGATTATTACTCAAAAAAAGCCGGAAAATTCAAGCCGATGGACATAGAATGGGCAAAGGACGGAAAGCTGAACCGGCTTTTCATAGTCCAGGCAAGGCCGGAAACAGTCCAAAGCCAGAAAGACCGTTCGGTGCTTGAGGAATATGTCCTGAAGAAGCGCTCGGACGTATTGGCTGTAGGAAAGAGTGTTGGCGCAAAGATTGGCGCAGGCAAAGCCCACATAATCCACAGCGTAAGCGACATTGCAAAGTTCAAATCCGGCGAAGTCCTCATCACAGACATGACAGACCCCGACTGGGAGCCTGTCATGAAGATAGCTTCCGCAATTGTTACAAACAGGGGGGGCCGCACGTGTCATGCAGCAATTGTCTCAAGGGAGCTTGGAGTGCCGTGCATCGTCGGGACAAGCAACGCAACCGAAAAAGTGAAGCAGGGCAATGAAGTCACAGTATCGTGCGCTGAAGGGGAGGATGGTTATGTTTACCGCGGCATTCTCCCGTTTGAAGTCAGGAAAACAAACATATCCAGCCTCAAGAGGCCAAAGACAAAAATAATGATGAACGTGGGCAATCCCGAAGATGCCTTTAGCCATTCATTTATTCCGAACGACGGCGTTGGCCTTGCAAGGGAGGAATTCATAATTACGGATTATGTTAAGATACATCCAATGGCGCTATTGCATTTCAGCAAAATAAAGGACAGGGAAGTAAAAAACCAGATTGAAAGCCTGACACACGGCTACAAGGACAAGGTTCAGTTTTTCGTTGAGAAGCTTGCATACGGAATTGCAATGATAGGCGCGGCATTTTATCCCAACGACGTCATCGTGAGGTTTTCCGACTTCAAGACGAATGAGTACGCAAATTTAATCGGCGGAAAAGACTTTGAGCCCAAAGAAGAAAATCCCATGATAGGCTGGCGGGGCGCCTCGAGGTACTATTCGCAATATGAACCGGCATTCGGGCTTGAGTGCAGGTCAATCCGCAAGGTAAGGGAGGAAATGGGGCTTGTAAATGTCAAGGTGATGGTGCCTTTCTGCAGGACACCTGAAGAAGGCAAAAACGTTCTTGCAACCATGAAGAAATACGGCCTGGAGAGGGGGAAGAACGGACTGGAAGTTTATGTTATGTGCGAAATCCCCTCAAATATCCTGCTTGCAGACGAATTCTCGGAAATTTTCGACGGATTTTCCATCGGCTCAAACGATTTAACCCAGCTTACTCTCGGATTGGACCGCGACTCTGCACTTGTATCCCATTTATATGACGAGAGAAGCGGCGCTGTAAAAAAATTGATTGGGCTTGTAATCAGAAAAGCAAAGGAAAGGAAACGAAAAATAGGAATCTGCGGGCAAGCTCCGTCGGATTTTCCGGAGTTTGCTGATTTCCTCGTGAAGATGGGAATTGACTCAATATCGCTCAATCCGGACACAGTCGTAAAAACAACCGCAAGAATCCTTGAGCTTGAGAAAAAGCTCAAGAGATGAAATCGCCTATTTTTCTGAGAAATCCCATAAAATTTTGAAATGGTGTCTATAACTTTCAGCGAGGTTTTTATCAATTATTCTAACTGCAAACGGGAATTCCTTATACCAAAATATTATGACAACTCTATCTCCATAAACCCAGTTGGAAGCAGGAGACTCGTAAGGTCTTGGAGCATGCCTTACCTGAGTAAATTTCATTTGTGAGAATTCTTTTCCTCGTTTTATTCCATATTCTGTCTTGACACAGATTACACGGAGGTGTATTCTTTCTTTCTGCCTCTCCCTCTCAAAAGCGTGAACTGTTGATCCCAAAATTTCTGGTCCTCTACCAGGGACATCAAAAGCAACCCATTCTTGTTTAACTCTCAGCACATCATTAAGTATGGTTTTAATCCCCCCTTTTCCCTCTAAAATTTCAATAATTGGCTTTTTTGTTTTTGGCCTGTGGAGAGCTATTAAACCCGGGAGTATATCTTCAAATATACTTTCTTTTTCCTTGAGCATAGCCGAGATTTTGCTTGGTTCTGCTGCCCTGTAATACCTAACACCACTCTTTAGGATATATGTTACAAGTCCCTTATTTGCCAAATCGGACAATACTGAGTAAAGCAGACTTCTATTTATTCCTGTCTTCTCGAAGATTTCTGAGACTAGGCTGTCGCCCGCTTGGAGCAATTCAATGTACACTTTGCTTTCCTTCTCATTAAAGCCTATCTGCTTCAGTTTCCCTATGTCCATACAACACATGGGTATCAGGCAGTATATAAATATTGTTGTTAATAATAAACAACAAATCTTTTTAAAGTTATCATTAATCACTTAATGGCACATGAAGAATGTGTGGGGGAAATGGAAATGGGATTACAAGATCAAATCAGGGAAATTTGGCGGAAAGAACCACAAAAATTCGAACAGGCACGATTAGCTTGGATAAAAGCGGCCAATGTTATGCCATTAGGACATGATAGGGCTAATGACACAAACTCACTTGAGTATACATCGCTCCAAACTGGAACCCGGGGGTCATTTAGAGAAGATAATTTTTTCCAGCTAACAGAACCCCAAGAATTCTTGCAGTTTGCTGCAGGATACCTAGGCATCGGGGTTAAAGATAAAACTGCTGAGTACCATGCCGGTGTCAAGTCAAAAGAACCCCCCAAGTAACACAAATATAGCTGCCTATTCATTGCCGTGGGGTCTGGGTTCAATAAAACAGATAGGAAGTATATACTGGCACAAGCCACCCATGGTGAAACCCATTAAAAGATAACGACTATTTTCTTGCTCAGGCTTTTATGCAGGTAATAATCAAATTCATTCAGGATTTTAAGCCTGTTTTTTTTGATTAGCTTTTTGTAGTCAACAAAATCAGGAAAACCTATAACAGCACGTTTCCCTAAACTTCTCTTAAGCAAATTTAAGAATGAATCATATAATTTCAAAACATCAACCTTCTTAGTGTTCTTCCCGTAAGGCAGGTCTGTAACAACATATTTTTCTTTCCCCATCTTAAGGGCGTCTTTTTCCTTCACTGAACATTTCCTTATTCCGAAAAAGTTTAGGTTTGCCTTCGCGCGCTCAACCATCTCCCCATCTATGTCGGCGCCTTTTGCTTTCAGCCCGATTAGCCCTGCCTCAATCAATATTCCGCCTGAGCCGCACATTGGGTCGAATATCTCCTCGCCCTTCCTTGCTCCTGAAAGGTTTACCATCGCCCTTGCAAGCTTTGGATGCAGTGAAGTTGGGTGCGGTGACGGCCTGTTCTGTGTTTTCCTCTCATCAAACTTCTTCTCGGGCTTCTCAATCATCCTGCAGCAGAATGCCCTGTTTTCTGGGAAAAAGCACTCTATCATCGTTTCGGGATTCTCCAAGTCTACCTTTGGCTTCCTGACTGCGTCCCAGATGTAGCCAGCCATGCCCTTCTCGGAATAATCCGGGCTGTGCATCCTAAGGCAGAAATTATTCTTGTACACTTTCTGCCACGGGTAAGAGGAGAATTTCTTTTCAAAGTCCCCTTTGCCGCATTTAAAAAGCAGATGATGGTATTTGTGGGTGTATGCCAGTCTGCCTTTCACCGACTCTGCATCTCCGTCAAGAATGAGAAAATTTTCAGTTAAGCTGTATTTCTTCGCATTCGTTAAAGACAGAACCTCTGCCTTTGCCATCTTAAGGTTGTCCTTTGAAAGCGCAAAAAAGAGTTTCATTGTTTAAGTTTCCTTGCTATTTTGTATCCCAATATTATCAGAACTGCAAGTATGATGCCCAAAATTGCAAATCTTCCTGCATCCTGCATGTTTCCCCAGTACCTTACAGTCCCATAAATGATAGTCAGCACTCCGCCCCCCATTATGCCCGAGCTGACGCTTTCAAGCCTCAGGAAAATTCCGGCAATAACTGCAATAAGCCCGATTACGCCGGTTGCAATAAACACCAATTTGTTATACGCCTCGCTGTCTTCCTGCAGCTTCCGGTTGCATTCATAATACGCATCGCACCATCCAACAGGGCATTTCTCTTCCGGAGGGCATTTTGGAAAATTCGGGCTCCATCTGCCACCTTTTTCGAGGCATGCTGTCTCGTTGTATGCCTGCTCCGGATAAGCCTCTCCGCAGTACCTTTCATACCTTGGCTCAGGGTAAAATGTGGAAATCCCATAGGCAACAAACATTACCAGCACAATCCCGATTGCAATGCCCAGCAGGCGCTCCTTTAATTTCAGCATGGCCCTTTTATGCCCATTGATTATTTAAATTTATTGTATGGCAGGGCTTTGCCTTACATCCCAGGATGGCAAAGAGATTTAAATCCGGTTTCCAAAAAAAGAGTGTTATGGCTGAGCTAAAGCGCACACTGGGTTTCTGGCCTTTGCTTGCAATCTCCATCAGCTCAATAATCGGCACCGGCATGTTTATCGGTCCCGCTATTGCCGCAAGCTACTCTGGAACTGCGTCTCTTGTGGCATGGGTAATTCTCCTCGTGGTTGCAGTATACGTTGCAGCGTGCTTCGGCGAGTTAGTTGCAATGTTCCCAAGAGCCGGCGGGGTTTACGAATACACCAAGCAGACATATGGTAGGTTTTTCAGCTTTACCCTCGGATGGCTTGCATGGATTACTGAAAATATAACAACGCCATTGCTTATCCTGGCTGCACTGAATTACCTTACTCCTGCACACTTCCCGATGTTTTACAAGATTCTCGTAAGCCTCGTGTTTGTTGTCCTTCTAAACATAATAGCCTACGTAGGGATTGAAGCCAGCAGCCTGACTGCCATATTCTTCACCATAATAACACTTATTGTCCTGCTTGCAATCATCATTCCGGGATTTTTTATTGCAGACTTTTCCAATCTTAGCCCCTTCTTCACCCATCCATTTTCCATGGTGTTTGTGACCCTTTTCTTCATCATTGAGACATTTTTTGGGTGGGAGGCAACAACCTATCTTTCAGAGGAGGCAAAAGAGCCGGAAAAATCCATCCCAAAGGCGCTTATCACTGCAACCGTGATAATCGGCCTCCTTGGAGTTTCGCTTGCCCTGCTCTCAATATCAATTTTCTCCTGGGAGAAATTGGCAGGCCTCTCTGCGCCCCTCAATGATATCTCGATGCTTATATTTGGCAGCTTTGGGGTTTACATAACCGGAATCGGAGTTTACCTCATCGTAATCGGCTCGGCAGCAACAGGAATTATCGCAGCCCCAAGACTGCTTTACGCCATGGCACGTGATAGGTTATTCCTGCCCCAATTTACTTCAATCCACCCGAAGTACCATACACCCTACAAGGCAGTCATATTTCAGACAGTTGTATCGGCCCTTGTGCTATTTCTTGCTTTAGGGGTATACAAGACTATGCTCTCGATTCTTGTGCCCCTGGTGCTTATCATGTACATAATAACCCTTCTCGCAATCCCGATACTTCGCTACAGGAAGCCCGAACTGCACAGGCCGTTCAGGGTATGGTTTGGAAAGGTTGGACCCATACTTGTCAGCATATTCTACCTCTCGATTCTTGCCACGTGGCTTCTCAAGGAACCCGGAGCATTATCACTTTTCATGCTTTCCCTCGGCATAGTCCTTATCGGAATTCCGGTTTACTTTTTATTGGAGATGTACTACAACCCAAAGGCTATACGCTCGGTAAGTAATCTCTTCTCATACGCAACCTTATGGACGGAAAGGCTGTTGCTTCCCATTAAAGTAAGGAAAGAAATTATCGCGCTGCTTGGGAATATCAAAGGCAAGAACGTGCTTGAATTCGGATGCAGCGTCGGGACTCTGACAATGCACCTCGCAGAGGAGGTTACAAAAGACGGGAAGGTTTACGCAATTGACCTTTCGGAAAGGGAAACCGGCATCGCTAGAAAGCGCCTTGAGTCTAAGGGCCATCATCATGTTGTGGTGCTTTACGACAAACACCTTTACAGCAGATTGCATCCAAGCGTGCCTGATATCCACACAGTCGTATCTGTTGGGATGCTTAGCTACCTCCAAAATGTAAGGCAGGTTCTGCTCGACATGAACAGGCGCCTAAAAGTCGGCAGCAAGGTATGTTTTGTAGACTATGACAAGTTCTTTGATTTTATCCCAACGGTTGCATGGCTCGAAGACGACAGGAAAATAAAGCGCATTTTCCACGACGCCGGCTTTTCCGTTGATGTATTCAGAAAGCAGGGATTCGCTTGGAAGTACATCTACATTTACGGGATTAAGGTAAGGGCTGTTAAGTGATAAAGTATATTTTCCATATCGAAGGGAAATCCAAAAATTTTTAAACCCTGCCCATAAAAGTCACCTTATGAAAAGAGGTCGCCCTGTTGCATCCGAGATAAGGCAGCACATTGTGGACATTCTTGCGGTTTCAAAAAAGGGCTACGGCTATGACATTTTCAGGACTTACAGGAAGATTTTTCCTAAAGTCACTTCAAGGTCAATCTATTATCACCTGAAAAAAGGCATTGAAACTGGCGAATTCAGGAAGGGCGAGGTTGTAAAATCAGAGGGAAATTACTCGTGGGGGCCAACGGCAGAAAAAATCTACTACGAGCTTGGCCCGAATGCAAAGCCGTCAAATGACTCAAGAGTGGCTGATGCGCTGAAGCGCTAAGGCTTCATCTTCTCAAAAAATCCGTGCAGCGCAAAAATCTCCCTCCTGGTCAGCATGCCCTTTCCAAGAATCCTCTTCCATATAATCTTCTGTGTCTGCTTTTTCTCTTTTGTGGAGAACTCCATCCTGTCCAAAATCCGGTCTATCTTTTTCAGCAGCGCCTCCTTTTCCATCTTTCCGGCCGCAGGATACTTGCTGAATATTTTCTTCTCCATCTTTTTTTGGAATATCTCATAGCACACTATGGCTACTGCATGGCTTATGTTCATTGCAGGGTATTCGCTAGAAGCAGGTATCGACACTATAAAATCGCACAGCAGTATTTCCTCGTTTGTAAGCCCTGAATCTTCCCTTCCGAACAGTATCCCGGCGTCAGCATCTGCATTGCATATTTTCACAGCAAGCTTCTCCGGAGTTAACGGAGACCTCGGAATGTTGTAGTCTGTTCCCAGTCTTGCAGTTGTTCCGATAAGATAGTCCAGAGTCTTTAGGTACCCTTTTTCCTTTACAGCAATTTTTCTCACAACCCCCTGGCCGTGCTTTGCCCTCTTTATCAGCTCAATGTCCTTCAGGTTGCACTTTGGATTTATCAACACTAAATCAGAGAAGCCGAAATTCGCCATCACCCTGCATACTGCGCCTATGTTTCCGGGATTTTTCGGCTCAAGCAGTATTATTTTTATCATAGAAATGCAAACGCCACGGAAGCCAGTACAAGCAGAAGCGTAGCCATGCTGATATACTTCCACGCCTTGTCTCCGCGCTCCCTGCCGAGTATTTTTCTCAGAGGAAGCTGAATCATCCTGCCGCCGTCAATCGGGCCTATTGGTATAAGGTTAAACATCCCTATGCCTATGTTGAGCAGGTAAACCCAGAAAAGCAGCCCAAGTCCATATCCCCGTACCGGATAGGAAAGCTGCCATCCGACGCGCTCCGGCATCCCCGTTACCCAAAGTATTGCATTGGCTGTAAACTCGTGCGATTCAAACCAGCCCCTGTAAACATAATGCTGCTCCAAAGTTACCCCGAGATAAGGCATGCTTTCGTTTGCGGGATGCCTTCCAAGCGTGACCAAATAATTCCCCCAATCAGTGGTTATAGGTATGGTGTCGAGAGGCTTGTGCTTTGCCATCTCCGCTGACAGGTCTTCAACAACACGTATCTGGGTTCCGTTAATCGCAAGAATAGTCTCGCCTTCCTTTATTCCTGCAAGCTCCACAGGCGCAGTTTCATTGCCGCCATAGGCAACTATCGTCGCGCCCCTGAAATCCACCATCTTCCCGACAATCGGCGACACGGCAAAAATCAGCATCAGGAGAACAGCAAACGCGACTATCATGTTCGAGAAAGGGCCTGCCGCAAACACGCTCAGCTGCTCCCTGTACGGCCTTTTCTGAAGCGCATTTTCATCGGGCTCCACAAAAGCAGCAGGGATTATGGGTATCAGCACCGATAGGAATGCAAGCCCCGAAGACTTAACCCTGATTCCGTAAACCCTTGAAATAACCCCGTGGGAAAACTCGTGCACAACTGCAAGTATGAATATTGATGTTACCCAGTAAAAGAACGGAACAAAGAAAACTCCCTTTGCCTTTATAGGAAGAACTACGCCTACGCCTGAAACAGCCTCCGGCTTTGTAAAAAGGTCGTAAAGATTCTGGAAAAGCAATGCCATCAGCAGCGCCATGCCGATAAACCCAACTATGATCCCCGCATACGCAAGCCATTTCAGCAGCCTTGGAAACCTCTTTGCAGTCCTGTCCATCAGTTTTATCCCGAATTCAGTCCTGTACATCACCAGGTAAACCAACGGAAACAGTATCTTCTGCAGTGAAATCTTCTTTCTCTCAAAGTAAAGCACAAGCCCAAGAAGCACAATGAAAACTATCGCCCCAACCGATTCCGTATCCATAATCACAAAAATAGAAACGTATCTTTTAAAGGTTGTTGTTTCTCAAGAAATTACTTTCTCCTTACGGGCCTGAACGCTTTTCCGCCGCAGCCCTGGCAGGCAATCCTTTTCTGGGTTATCTTCTGGCTCGGAGCGCGGACTTTCTTCTTGCAGTTCCTGCATACAAAGACTCCCCTGAAGAGTCTTGCCTCGGCCTCTGGAAATTTTACCATTTTATTCGCTCTTCACCTGTTTCATTACCTTGTCGCTCAGTATAACCCAGTACAATATCTCGCATCCTTCAACAACCGTGCCGCGCAGCTCTTCCGGAACCGCCAAATCAAAAGTTTCGTACGTCTCGGCATCCATGACATTTGCCACGTTATCCTTTATCGAAAGCACCTGCGCAGTCTTCTTCTCTATTATCGGAACATCAACGTTGTCATGCCCCGGCATTACCAATACTCTTTTCTTGTCGTCAATTATTCCAACCGCAGTAAGCCTCACCTTCGCATGCCCGTGTTTTCCTGGCCTTGAAGTCTGGGTGTCAACAACTCTGCATGCAGCACCCTCAATAACAACATAACTCCCCTTTTGCAGACCTCCAACGCTTGCAGGTTTGGTTGCCATATTTTATTCCTTTGCGGCCAGCTTTATGTCCCCGGCCTTTACTGTCTTCCTGCCAGCGTGGCTTGCAAACTTAATTGCGCGGGCTGCTATCTCATCAGCCTTTTCCTCAACCACCTGTTTCAACGCCACCTTGGCCCTGTCGGAAACCCTGTCTGCACCGCACTTCTTTAGAATTTTTTCCATCGCAGCCAGTGGCAATAATCGTGTGCTCATCTAATTTTTCCTCCAACATTGAGTGGTTCTCCGGAGAGGACAAACATATTTAAAGCTTTCTAAAAAGAGGCATTATTGAAAAGTTCTGTATTGCCGTCTATTTGTGAAGCATTACCAAGGGTAACAGATAGCAATGGTCGAGGCATCAAAAATCGAAGATTTTTGAGTGTGCTCAGAAATCGTCACAAATTACAAGGATAATGACGATTTCCGACATTCCAGAGAGACCATTGCAGTATACAGAAAATATAATATGCTTCACGACGGCAACGAGCGTAGCGAGGAAGAACTTTTCAATGCTTTCTAAAAAAGAATCCCCAGCCCCTGTTCTTCCTTACCAGATTCTTCAATTCATTCTCAATCTCGCTGCTGCTTGCGAATTCCCTTTCATCCTCCCTGAACTTTCTCGTGTGGTACATGCTCCTGGATTTTGCCGCATTGAACTTGTGCTTCTTGTGCAGCATTTCATGGTACATCACATAATCCAGAAGTTTTTCCCTTCCGCTGAGTATCTTGCTTATTGAAATCCTGTCGCTTCCGAACTCATAGCTTCCGAGCTTCGCCACTGAATTTATCCAGGCTAAATTTGGCTTTTCAATCGAGCCGTAAAAATATTTCCCATTCACCCTTGAAAAGCTCTCCTCAAGCTCAGGCTCGCTTTCCTCCTTCGGCACTGCAATGTGCACATTCTTCATGAAGCTGTGGTACAGGTCTATGTAATGCGTGCTCTTCTTTTTCTTCATCGCTTTTAGAATCAGAAGCTGCATAAGCCCCATCTGGATTTCCGGTGATATGTTCTCCCATTCCCTGCTGAGCCTGAATTCCATACGGCTGTCTCTCAGCCTTACATTGGCATTGTAATTCGAGAATTTTCCGGAATACTTCAGGCTTATCATGTATTTGCCGTTCTTTTCCGGAAACAGCTCAAGGAGAGATTTCTGCGCCAAATCCATGCATGACGCAAACACAACAACATTTATATACTTAATTGTGTTAATCAAAAAATATTAGGGGTGTTGGAGCCCAATAATGGATGTTGGAAACACCGTTGGATATTTAACTGGCAGGAATGGAAGGTCACTCTCGTCTGATGTCTCTGGCCTAGTAGGGCTTGTCGATAGCGAGTTAAGGTGTGGCGGGATGAAGGTATTAAGCCACTTGGAACATTTTCTTCAGGAAGCCTTGTACAGGGACCCATCAACGAATGTTAGGAATGACAGCAAGTACATTAAGACGCCAACAATCCTCATCAATGGTTTGGGGGAAGGGAAAGCTGCCATGGCCCCCCTCAAAAAGGGTTTGCAAAATCTTGACCGAACCAATATCAGAAGATTGGATTGTAATTCTTCCCTGCCTGCAGCCCAGATTGTAAACGGGATTCTTAGCAACGCGGTTGACGCTACAATAGAAAAAACGAGGTATGGCAGGTTCAAATGGAGGGTCACCGCCATAATTAACGACCAAAGATTTCAAAGAGACTTAACACGGCCTTTTGATTACTTAAGGGAGAACATCGACGATATTCCAAAAGAAGCCTTGGTTGGTTACGTTAGGGAAATTTTAGGACTGGCAAAGAGAAGCAAGCTCAAAAGAACTCTGGTGGAGGTTCTGGAAAAAGCAGAAAAAGAGGTAATCAAAGTAGACTTCCTCACTTATAGCAAAGGTGCCGTAATCTCTCTGGATTATGGAATCCACAACCAGGACAAGGTAAACCATATTGTAATGCTGGGTTGTCCGATTGATGGAATACCCTACCCGCTCGCCTATATAGCCCGCCTCATCCCAGGCGCCCGTGACTTAGCTAGGGGTAGCGAATACCTTTGTCTTCTGGAATACAACTATTCAAACCTTCTAAGCAAAGGCGAACTTAAAGTAAAAATTGCAAACTTTTATACCACCTATGATAAAATTTTACTCGGGGCAAGACCAATAGAGGGAGCAATAAATTTTAATTTTTCAAAAATAGATGAGGTTTGTGAACATAATGGTCACGACAGGGTTCATATTGCTCATTGGGGCGAAACAACCCACCCATATATTATAAGGTGGCTTCCCCGATTCCTTGGTCACGCCCTCAACGATGATAATTGGAACGAGTTGGCTAAAAAAGACGAAAGAGGTATATTAGACTACACAAGGCAGAGAATAAATGTGATTAATCCCTCAGCACACAAGCCTAACTAACCCCCCGTATCGTACCTCAGGATAGCAGCATACATTCCCATGTCGCGGAGCTGTACTCCTTCTCTTGTTTCAACTGAAATGATAGTAATCGTGCTTCCCTGCTTTGTCGCTTCTTTCTCAAACTCCAGGACTTTTTCCTCTGACACGGCCTCGGAAAGCAGCACAATGTCGACAACCCCGCCCACTAATTTTTCCATGACGTCTTTTTCCCCGTAAGCAACCATGCCCGGCTTCCTCGCCAGCAATTCAAAGAATTTTCCCATTATCTGCTTTTCCTTGCTCACTTCCTCGTTTGCAAGCACATCCTGCGATTTGTCAAGCAGTTCCTGAAGCCCGAATTCGCCGGTATAGCTCAGGTCCTTTATTGCAATGACCTTCCTCAGAAGCTGGTCGGTCAGAAATCCGCCCTCGACAAAATCATACTTTGTTGGCCCCGGGCCTCCAACTATAATGCCCTTAAGCCCTTCAAACGTAAGGAACTTTTCTTTCGCATATTCTGCAACCTTTTTGTAATGCTCTTTTGCAGCGCCTTCCCTCTGGCGCGCAAAACGCGGAGCAGAATTATGCACTAAGAGTCCATTTGCAATAAAATTTCCACTCTCAACTGATATGTCAATCATCTCCATATCACATTCCTTAATTTCTATAGACGATATTTCCACCGGCAAAAACACCAAATTGTACGCTTCAAGCAACTTTTTCCTTAATTTTTCATCCTTTACATTGAAAAGAATGGATTCCAAAAAGACTTGCTTGCCCATTCCCCGTTCGTTCCTGAAGAAATTGTTGACTTTTGGAAAGAGCTGAAGATTGTATCCCGCATCTTCAATTATTCTTCTAATCTCCCTCCCCGGAACCAGCATTTGGCGTACATAGCTGGTTGTTGATTTCCTTAAAATTATTCTCCTTAACCGGTCTTTCTTCTCCCTGCTTGTAAGTCCAACTGATTCTGCAAATTTCACCAAGGATTGCTTCTCGGTAATGTCAATTGTGTACCTCACATTTGAACTGTAGGGATTGCTCCTGTTGTCATATTCGTGCAAAGATGAGATGATTCCCAGGCGAAGAAGCACCATCTGAATCTCGTGCGACAACACCTCATTATTAATCCCGGCAGCTACTTGCCCCCTTACAGACACATACCCCTCCGCATCAAAAAATCCCCTCAGGAAAGAACCAACAATTTCAGAGGATGACTTCAAAATCTTTTCAGGTATCATGCCTTTTTGAATTTCCGGAAACTCATTAGTAATAACCCTTACAAGCGGTCTGCTTGTAAACCTTAGCTGATAATAATTCTTCCCTTTTCTGAATTTGAGGCTGGAATTCATTCCGAAATAACTTTCAAACTCATTTTGATAATCTGACGCGACATCATATCTTTGTTCAAAGAATGTTACCCTGTCTTCTTCTATGGTTCCGTCACCAAGAAGATACCCTAAAAACCTTGCAAATTTGACATCCAATACATTGGGAAGATTTATTGCCTTGTACTCGTACTGGCTTGTGAACTCTCTGACAAAAGATTCAAACTCCGCTTCTAATGCTCGGCATATCCTTTTCAGTGTGTTTCTTTCCAGCCGGATTTTCCCAGTTTCGCATGAAGAAATCGTGGTCTGCGCAACACCTGCAGTTTTTGCGATTTCGCTCTGCTTCCTTTTTCCTCTTCTCTCCCTTAGGAATTTTCTTCCTTCATTTGAGACTGTAAATGAATTGTAGTATTTCTTTGAATCAAGCATCTGTACTTCCCCTTTGATATCCAGCTTTTCCGGCATAATCAAAACATCTTCTGCTTTCAGGTCCTTGGCTCTTTTTTCGACTATCCCCTTTCCCTTAAGGATAAAAAAGGTGTGGTCGCCAGACGCATTGACGCTCAATCTTGGCCTTTTAGTTACAACATTATATACTTTAGATTTCCTCACCACCCATTTGTCTGTTACCGGCGAACTTGCGATGGACTTGTGGTTATACATTCCGGCCAGCGATACTGGGTTATGGACATCCTCTATCTTCAGCAAGTTTCCGTTCCCGCATTGCACAACTGCATCTTTTGCCAAACATTGTCCGCCCGCTTTGAACTTCCCCGGCACTTCAGAATGCGTCTTAAGCAAAACAGTTATTGTCTTTCCCCTCAGAACCGCAATGTGGGCGTCCCTCCTGTCCAATACAATCATTCCGTAAACTTCCTTGTCCTCAAGCATGTCCCGCAATGCGTCAAGAACAAATTCCTTGTCGCACCTGTAAATCCTCGTCCTCAGGGGTATGGGTGGTTCCATGCTCCACACCCTTACATCGCTTTGCCCCTCCCTCTCCGAAACATTTCCTGAAAAAGATATCAATCCATTGTCCGGCGTCCTCTTGAAAAGCCTGAGGTGCTGTATCATTCTCTCAAGTGCGTCCTGCACATTTTTCCTGGTGGATGTTGATTTGATGTTTGATGCGGTGCCCTGCTCCTGGGAAAGATGGTTGATTATCTTGTTCAGGTCATAGTCTGCAGGGATGTAAACACTTACCAGCTCAGTATGCCTGCCCTTGTAGGACTCAAGCTCCCTGACGAATTTCCTGATTTCATAACGCTGCTTCTCAGTTAGTTTCATATGGCCAAGAACACCCCCGGCGGTTTATAAAAGTTGTCACTTCTGGTAGTGGTGCAGGAACGAATGTTTTACCCAAAAATCACTAATTTGGTATGATGTGGTTGATAAAGGCAAGCTCTTTAAAAAGGAAAACTTTAATAATAAGGTTTCCCTTTTCTTATACTTTGGAGATATATGAGCAGGACTTCTAAGTTTTTGCTCGGTGGTAAAAAGATGAAGATATTAAAATACAAGAAAGGTAAAGGGGTCTTACCTCCTTTGGCTTTTGCAATTTTGATGATAATCCTACTCATCTTGATTGTAGCTTTTGTCCCTCAGGTAAGAACTTTGGTCTTAGAATTATTTGGTAAAGGTTCTACTACAATCCCCATTAATGCAACACCATAAGACGAATAAAGATTAACAGTACCATTGCCGGCATTATTACAAAAAAAACGCTAGTTTATCCCGAGTTTTCTCTAACATTTTAGTCCCCCTGTACCCTATTTGATGTATTGGTGGAAAGTATATTCCCTAGAATGTAATGTTATAGAAAGAGTTTTATATTACCCCGATATATCTATATCATAAGGTGATATAAGTGGTAAAAATACAAATTGATTTATCAAACGAAGAGGATAATATTGTCGAGATGTACAAAATAAAAAGCGGATTCGCAACAAAGGAGCTTGCGATAAAGAAGATGATTCAAAAATTTTCAGATTGTAAACACAAGTTCAAACTATACAAGGAAGTGGATATTAGCGACCTCTTGACTAAACATATGGGCAGAAAAACTATCAAGGTTATCCAAAAGTGTGAGGAATGTGGGGATTTTAGAGAGGATATAGTCAAAGCGTAAAAGTGTCCGTAAGGCTGGTTCAGAGCCTAAGAACCCAAGCGTAATTTTTCCGGCACAACAGAATTATTACAACTTTGTCAGGGGGTATTCCGTAATAAACACCACACCAGCCGTAAAATCTTGTATCGAAGTAGTGGGTTTTTCGGGGAACATATGGTTAAGTTTATTAAGGCGGACAACACCAAAGGAGTGAGAAAATGGTAGACGGAGTTACAACATTCATAAAATGGGCTGGTGGAAAGAAGCAACTCTTAAGCCAATTTGAAAGGTTCTTTCCAAGGAGAATGGAAAGGTACTTTGAGCCTTTTGTTGGTGGCGGGGCTGTTGCGTCTTACATTATACAAAGGAATAACCTAAAGGAGATTTATATTTCTGATGTAAACGAGGAACTAATAAACGCATATAATATGGTCAAGAACAACGTTGAGGAGTTAATCAAGATTCTAAGAGAGTACAAACAAAATCATAGTAAATCTTTTTATTACAAGGTAAGAGAACAAGACCCTTCCAAGTTGCCTAACATTTACAGGGCAGGGAGGTTTATTTATCTCAATAAGACTTGCTTTAATGGGTTGTATAGGGTTAATTCTCAAGGTAGATTCAATGTTCCAATGGGTAGTTACAAGAATCCGTCAATATTACAAGAAGATGAGCTAAGGAAATGTTCTTTGTTGTTAAAAAAAGTTAGTATCCTTTGCATTCCATTTGAGAAAATATTGGACTTTGCTAAGAAGGGTGACTTTATTTACTTCGATCCGCCCTATTACCCATTAAATAGGACATCTAGCTTTACAACCTACACAAAGGATGTGTTCTTAGAAGATGAGCAAAAAAGACTAGCTGACGTCTTCAAGGAGTTGGACAAAAGGGGGTGCAAAGTTATGCTCTCAAATAGTGATATTGAGTTCATCAAAAGCCTATACGGGGGGTATAACATACACCTTGTAAGAGCTAACAGGATGATAAATTGCAACGCCTCTAAAAGGGGAGCTATAAACGAGGTTGTAATAACCAACTATAGCCCATTTGAAAAACAAAAGAGATTAGTCGAGATACCATAGCGGTTTCAAATTAGGATTATGTTTCTTGTCTTTTTTGTTTTCTAATTTAACGTACCTTGCTAAAGCTGGTTGTCCGTTACAGACGCTCATGCACAGATTATCAATCTCCTTAGAATTGTCTATAAACTCCCTAATCCAACCTTGAAAGAACAAGGTTGGCGGCTCGAATTTACTTTCCTTATGGTAGCCATACTCTTGCTCTATGATAAATAGTTGTGCAAGAACACCAATGACCTTGAGGTGGTTTAGATAGTGCTCAAAACTTTCTTTTGAAAGATTCATTAACTCATTTTCAGGGTCTTTGCCATAGAAAATGTTATCGAACGCCAATAACAGCTCTTTTTTCAAATCTGGCCTACTTCTAATTCTTAAGTTCAAATCAATAAATACCCTCATGTGGTTAGGTCTAAATTCCCTATTGCCTTCCCTTAACCATATTTGAAAATTCTTGTTCTTGTCATACCCTTCAAATCGCTTAGATAATGTAGACGGTCTGAAGATGTACACTTCAATATCCTTACTCCCATATACTACTTTCTTAGTATCGAACGATAACTCCTTGACCAGTTTAAACATTTCATCTTTTTCCATTTAGGAAAAGGATTGGATTGAGTATATAAACCTTATTTATAAACACACCAATTTTAGCAGAATCAGTTAAATGTCTCTATCTCACACCAGAACCTCACTTCTTTCTGACGTACCACACGACAAGTCCAACAATTAAAGCCAGAGCCACAGTCCCAATCAGGTTAATGTAGGGGAAATTTACAAGGTTCCTTTCAGCCTCGTAAATGAATGTCGTTGTATAGGTAATCTCCCTGTTTATTATCGATGTTCCCTGAAACACCAAAAAAATAAGCCCCAGAAAGACAAGCATTACCCCGGATATCAGATTTGTGGAGTGGACTGAAAAACTTCTTCCAAGCAAAGAAAATGAGAATTCCCTTCCGCGTATAAGCCTGCTTTCCCCAAGGTTGTACTTGTCATACAGCATTGAAACAATGAAGAAAGGCACGAATATGCCAAGCGAATAAAAGAACAGCAGAAGGGCACCCTTGAAAATGCCTCCGGTAAGGGCAGCCATCAGCAGTATTCCTGAAAGTATCGGGCCAAGGCACGCAAACCATCCTATTGAAAGCAGTATTCCCCATACAAAGACCCCTGTATTGCTCGGGTTTGGCTTGCTGCCTATCGAAAGCAAAGGCATCCCCCTGCCCGCAATCATCATTACGCCGAGGAATAGGAGGATTACTCCTGAAGCAAATGTCAGTATTCCATAGTCAACTTTAATCTGCTGCAGCCCTGTCTTGAGAAGCGCAGCAGAAATTCCCAGAACAACAAAAACCAAGCTGAAGCCAAGAAAGAACAGGAGGGTTTTCTTAGTCAGCTCCTCGCGTGTTTTGAATGTGTACGCAAAATATGCGGGAAGTATTGCAATGGTGCACGGAAGAAGAAAGCTCAGTATTCCGCCTACAAATGCAATCAAAAATGTAAGGTTTTCAGAAAAAAATGCAGCCTGCCCCTGATTGTATTCGTTAATCTTCTGCAGCCCAGTTGGGAGGCTTAGCTCTCCGGCAACAAAAGGCAAAAGAAAAAGAAAAAGCCCCGCAAGCAGCAAAGCAAGTTTCATCATGACTAAGCCTGGACAGGCGCCTTCACGATTTCATTCGTCTCAATATTCCTGTAATCCCCGCCCATGACTGAAACATCCCTGAAGAGGTATGAGCCATCCGCTTCAACCGTGCCAACCTGCGCCCATATTCCCGCAAGGTTTGGATACGCGGAAACATCACTTGAGATAATCATAGTCGGTGCGCTTTTTATCTTGTACTTCGCAACAAGCGCGCTTCCCTCCTTGCTGCCTATGTCATAAGTCTTTTCCCCGCCGATGAATACCCTGTAGCGCCCTTCAAGAATCTGCTTGTGGGCCATTACATCATAGCATGTGGTGCATTTAGAGTCTTTCAGGTAAATTACCGAAACAACACCTGTTAATTTTCCGGTTGAAAGGTTGATGAACGGCGGGTTTACCGCCCTCATGACATAATTGCCATCCTTCTCTACCGTCCCTATCTCAGCCCAGTTCTTTACAATCTCAGGATACTCCTTGATGCTGGAAGATAGTATCATGGTTGGAACCAGCTTAATGCCGTATTTGTCCACCAGCATCTTGCCCTGCGATGAAGCATAGTCAATAACACTGTCATCCAGTATGCCAACTCCAACCTGCTTCATCGATGCAACCGTGCTTGAAAAGTCAGTGCAATTCTTGCAGGTACTGTCAACCAGCTGTATCACGCTAACCATCCCTTCAACCTTGCCTGATACTGCATCGGTGAAAGGAGGCATCTGCTTGGTGAATACCAATGCGTCTTCCCTCTTCTCAAAGCCCTGCAGGCTTATCTTATCAATCTCTCCGGTTACTATAACTGTCGGAACTTTTTGAATGGAATATTTGGAAACCAGGGCTTTGGCACCATCCGAGCTTAAATCGGCCTCATTTTCCGCCTCAATTTTCACATTCCCGCCCTTTATGCTGCTTATCGCTGAGGTTAGGTCAAAGCAATCCCTGCATTTCGCATCCTTTATTGACATCAAAGAAATTACGGCAGGCTTTGCGGCCTCTTCAGCAGCAGACCTTTTCTCAGATATGGCGCCCTTTAGGCCTGAAATCGTAACCATCTGCACTATGATTATGATTACGAGAACGCCTATGAGGGCAAGCTTCAAGGTTCCTGAGCCCTTGCTCTCCACATGGTGCACTGCCTCAGGTTCCTTTTTTTCCTCTTCCATAATCAACAACCACCGACCATTGAAGGAAGCTCAGCTATGTTGGAAGGCAATGAGCCTCCTCCTGATGCCCCTCCGGACTGTGTTGGCTGTGACTGGCTTTTTGTCTTGACATCAATGTTGGATATCTCGCCCTTCAGCCCAAAAAGCTGGACTGCCTGCACAATCGCAACAACAACCAAAACCACAAGAACTGCTATCAATATTGCATTCTTCTTCATCTTAGCAACCTCCTACCATCCCTGGTAACTCGCTTAATGATGATGTATCGCCGCCTGCAATCTTTGTTACCTCTCCAACGACCTTCTGCGGGAAGAACAACGCCTTCCACCTGAGAGCTTCTTTCAGTATCTGGGCATCGGAATAATCCGTGTTCTGCATCAGCCACATTGTAACGCTAAGCATCGCAGGATTGTGCTGGCACCCGCATGCCGAGCTTCCGTCCTTTCTTATGCCAACCGGTCCAACACCGCAGCAGTATTCGCATGATATCCCAACAGGCATTGACGCAAGGTTAAGGAATCTCGCTTTCTGTTCAGGTGTCAATCCCTGCAATAATGCTGGCTGGGCCCTTGCAAGCTTTGCCAGGCTACCAACAGGGTCATCAAAGGAAACGCCCATTGTGGCGCCGTATTCAGGAGTTCCCGTAGGTATCAGAATAGCAACCGCATCCTGCGGCGTCTTTATATCATTTATCGGAAAAAGTGCTGCATAAGACTGCATGGTGTTCTGTATCTTGGATATGTCAACGCTGGAAAGGTCATCGCTTCCTGAAAACACGCTGGAAAAAGAAAAGCTGCTCTTTCCCTTTATCGCGGAATTCAAATCCGAAATCTGCAGCTGGTTGAAAAGTATGAGGATTGCAAACACGCCGACCAGGATATACTCGATAGTTTCGTTCTTCTCCATTTTGAATTACCACCCTTAGCGAAGCCGAACTCCGCATTGTTTATAAATATTGTGCTTAATTTTAAGCATTACAATGCGTGTAAAGCTATCCAATATATAAATATTTCCATTCCAAGTAAAGCATTACAATAAGAGTAAAGTATTTAAAGATTGATGCCTTCCGCTTTCACATGAAGATGGACAACAGCCTTGGAAAAATACTCAGCCCATTGGAGTCAGACGTGCTTTCTGTCATCTGGCCCAGCAAAAAGATGAAGGTCAGGGAAGTTTATTCTGTCCTGAAGCCAAAAAGGAAGGTTGCATTGTCGTCTGTCGCGGTAATATTGGACAGGCTTTACGAAAAAAGCATCGTTGACAGGGAAATCCAGACATGCAGGGGCGGCCTAAGGTATCTTTATTTTCCAAAGAAAGACAGGAAGGAATTTGAAAAGTCTGTCGTGGAATCGACTGTTAATGCACTGATTGAGCGCTTCGGCAAGACCGCAATCAATTATTTCAATGAAAGGTTTCCGGGTGGTAAGTAGTGGTATGCTCTGAGTGCAGCCAGCAGGTGCTTGGAAACCTTATAAACCTGAAGATACTTGTGCCCTCGCTTGCGGTTTCCCTGGCTTTTTTCGCGCTCTCGTTTCGAAAGTCATTTTCATTCAAGAAGAAGCTTTCCCTTCTTTACGGCCACATATTTTTCCTGATTTTCCCGTTTCTATTCGGACTGTTCTTTTCAGGATGCCAGGCCCTTTATTCCCACTGCTCTCTTGCGGGGCCTCTTTTTGCACTGTTTTTGCTCACCGCATTGGGCACTGCAACGGTCCTTGCCCTGCTTACGCCGATGCTTTTCCTGATAAAATACCGGAAGCAGTCTAAAGAGCTCGTCGGCAGCTGCTGGAACAAGCTTGCGCGCAGGATTTCAAAGGAGCACGGCATGAAAACCCCGAAAGTATTCCACCTGAAAACCCCTAAGCCGGTTGCATTCTCCACTTCATTTTTCAGGCCATCTATATTCATGTCTGTTGGCCTTACAGATATTCTTGGGAAGAAAGAAACAGAAGCAGTTCTGCTCCACGAGCT
>JACQSR010000020.1 GCA_016211215.1 Candidatus Woesearchaeota archaeon | reverse complement strand
GTCATCATATGAAAATCTTTAAAAGGGGGCAAACACTATCTAATATGCATGGCAGAGCTTGATGCAATATACAGGGATGTGTTTGAGGCTGACCCCACGTTGAAAGCAGATGCAGAGGCGAACAGGGACATAATCGAGAGGATACTTGAGCTGAAGGACAGGAAAAATGTGCTGATTCTCGGCCACAACTATATGCACCCTTTAATTTACAATTTGTCTGAAGAGGATGCACGCGGTGATTCATTGGCGCTGAGCAGGTATGCTGCAAAGTCAGACAAGCCAATAATACTTTTTGATGGGGTCATGTTCATGGGGGAAACTGCGAAAATCCTAAGTCCAAACAAGAAAGTCCTGATTGCTGACAAAAGCGCGGGGTGCAGCCTGGCAGACCCGGTAAGAAAGGATGATGTGCTGAAGCTGAAAGCGATGTACCCGGGAGTTCCTGTTGTTACATATGTGAACAGCTATGCAGACGTGAAAGCAGAGTCTGATATATGCTGCACTTCGGCAAATGCAGTTGAGGTGGTTTTGTCGCTGAAATCCAAGAGGGTAATCTTTCTGCCAGATTCCTTCATGGGCGAGAACATACAGCAGGAGCTGGCAGGAATGAAAAAGGACATTGAAATAATATATCCCGGCAAAAAAAATGCGCTTAATAGGGGAATATGCGAAGTTCATGAAAGATTCACAGTAGAAGACCTGAAACTGATAAGGGAGCAGTATGGCATCCCAAAGGGCCATCCAAAAAGAGCAATACTCGCTCACTGGGAATGCAGGCCTGAAGTGCTGCATGAAGCTGACTTTCACGGAAGCACTTCCCAAATGTCAAAATACATCCTGGAAAAGAGGCCTGAAATGGTTTTCCTTGCAACAGAATGCGAGATGGCCGCAAACCTGGCAGCTGAGTTTCCCCAAACGGAGTTTGTGAGGCAGTGCAATGTGTACTGCAGGCACATGAGAAAAATAACCCTCAACGGAATCCTGTCTGCCCTAGAGACTGAAGACCCTGAAAAGCACGAGATTTTTGTCGACGAGGAAGTAAGGCTAAAGGCGCTGAAGCCGATTCAGAGGATGCTTGGCATATCCAAATGAATTAGCGGTGTTTTATTCTTCCAAGAAGTTTGCATGCATTGCACACGTCGGAGGATGAGGGTTCACCGCAGATTCTGCAGGTTGGGATATCCTTTCCGGCGTATCTTTTATGCAGCAGCGGCAGGATGTCCAGAAACGAGGCCACTATGTTGTTCTTTGCCCCCTGATGTGAGTTTTCAATATCATTCAGCTTGTCCCTTACAACTGCCCTGAAGGAGTCGTGCTCGTAGGGGCAGCTTTCATATTCATCGTAGAGGCCATTGATGTACGCATAGAGGGCAACCTCCTTTTCCAGCATGAGGTAGAATGGCTTTATTCGCGGAACAAACATTCTTGAAGTTGTTACCCCCGTGACAGGCCCGAGCCTTGCCTGAAGCGCCGTATTTCGCCTTAGCTGGTTCATTAAAATTGCCTGCGCTTCGTCATCAAGATTATGGCCCGTTGCAAGCTTGGTGGCCTTGAATTTCCTTGCAGCCTTGTTGAGCAAATAGCGCCTCAGTATACCGCATTCGGTGCATGGGTGGGAATCCCGAGAGGAGATTATCCTGTCCAGTGTTGTATTGAACTCTTTTCTGAAGGAGAAAATATGCAATGGAACTTTGAGCTTTCTGCAAAGGGCAGCAGCACGCTTTCCGGTTTTGCTCCTGTAGCCCTGTATGCCCTCGTCTATGAGTATGGCCGAGATGCTGATTTTTCTGCTGCGCTTCAGGAGATTCTTCAATGCATAGAGAAGCGACATGGAATCCTTGCCGCCTGAAAGCGCAACTGCAATGTGCTCTTTCTTTTCCAGCAGCCTGAACCTTCTTATGGTTCTCATGATTTTTTTTTCGAAATATTTGCAGAAGTGGGTCCTGCACAGCTTAGTGCCCGAGTTTAGCTCAATTACCGGATTCCTGTTGCAGCAATCCATTCAGCCACCTGAAACTACTGGGATAATCTTCACCGTGTCCCTGCCCCTGAGAATTCTTGATTCAATTGACGCTTCGTTGTTGACCGCAACTATGACTGTTACCGGATTCAGGTTTAGCTTGTCCAGGAGGTCTTTTACGGTAGCTTTCTCCTTTAGCACAACAGACTTCTTTTCCTTCCACGAGGGAATACAAACTTCAATTTTCATGAGAACTCATTTGAAGCAGATGTCGCACTTGCCCTGGATTTTCTTTGACTTTCCCCTGTGGAGGTCGCACATTATCTTCTTGACGCCAAGCATCGAGGTGATGTCGTGAATTACTTCCATCGGGGAGCGCGAGCCGTTTACTATTTTTTCAGCCTCCTTCCCGATGTGAAGCTGAAGTGTTTTTCCAAACTTGACCTCGGAACCGCGCTTTTCCCCGAGGTATTGGGAGACTGCGGGCTCTGTTATGCCCAGCTTGGCTGCAATTTCCTTCTGCTGCAGCCCCATGCTTCTCATAGCCTTAACGAGCTCTTTTCTTACTGCGGGTATGATATACCATACTTCTATTTCCTGGGGCATAAGCTCAACCATGGGAAAGATTGATTGGGGCAAGTATAAAAAGGTTCTCTACCTGCTGGCTCTGTAGAAAATCTCACTCCGTTCGGGATTAGCAGCCTCAAAGTCCTATCTGTCGTTCTTTTACGGCTGACATTCTCCGTAAGAGACAACCCTCTTGTCAGCTTGACCCTATTTGCTAATGGACTTTGACTTAAGCTGCTAACCCTTATTTTCTACAGAGCCCTACCTGCTTTTGGTTACGCCAATCCTTTTGCAGAACTTTCTTATTTGGCACCGCGAGCAGAATGGGGATATTGGCCTGCAGGTGTTTTGGCCATGGCGCACAAAGAGCTCATTGAGGTCAATCCAGTATTCCCTTGGGACAATCCCTTTCAGGGCATATTCGGTCTCTTCCGGGGTTTTTGTCCTTGCAATCCCAAGCCTGTTTGAGATTCGGTGGACATGGGTGTCAACTGCAATGCCGGGCTTGTTGAATCCAAAGGTTATAACGATGTTTGCAGTCTTTCTTCCAACGCCTTTGAACTTGAGAAGCTCGTCGATGGAATCCGGGACTTCTGAATCATAATCCCTGATAACCTTTTTGCAGATTCCCCTGATGGTTTTTGCCTTCCTCCTGTAGAACCCTACGGGGTAAATTGCCTTTTCTATCTCCCTGGCGCTAAGCCTGAGCATTTTTCTAGGCGTGTCTGCCTTTGCAAAAAGCCGCTGTGCTGCAGGATAGGTTGTCTCATCCTTGGTGCGCAGGGACAAAATGCACGCAACCAGCACTTCAAACGGAGACTTGTGGGCGCTTGAGAAATCATTTGCAGGATAGGTTCTCTTCAGCATCCTGAGCATTTCCGGGATTTGGCTCATCTTTTCACGACAAAACTTTCCCCGTGCCTGAGTATGAGGTCAATCTGCCTGTGAAGATGGTCAATGGATTTGTCGTTAATGATTATGATGTCGCTCATCCGGAGGGTTTTCTGGAGCTGCTGGCCCTTTTCAGTATTTTCCTCCTGCTCAAGCCTCCTGAATTCCCCGAGGGTTTCACCATCCCCTAGCCTGCCGCGCTCCCTTGAGCGCCGGAACCTTAGCTCTATGGGCGCATCAATCCCAATTAGTATGAAGCCAGTTTTCTTCCTGAGCACTTCCACTTCCTCGGGGCACCTTATGCTGTCAACTACCGAAGGCTCTTTAAGCTCCCTGCTTATCTGCTCTGCGAGGTATCCGGGGCCATGCCTGAGCCTTAAGCTGCGCCCAACTTCAATCATGTTTTCCCGGGTTAAGGGCATGCCCATATTCTGGACTTCCCGCCTTACTATATCTGAAAGGGAGAAGTACAAAAATCCCTTTTCCCTCAGGTAATTTGCAGCCTCGCTTTTCCCAGATGAGTTGGTGCCTGTAAGTCCGATGAGCATTGCGGCCGTTAACTGCAGATGGCTTAAATAATTTTGGGAACCGCAAGTAATATAAATGGCGGAAAGGGTGTACATGAAAAAGGGGTTAGAGTGAAATCAGACAGCATAAAACGGCTTCTAGGCGTGTGGCTGCCTATGTCCATCTCTGCAAGCAGGCTTTACATACCGCCGCCGTTGGACGATTTTTCTGTAAGTGAGAAGGTGCGGGCATTAGCCGAGGTTGGCCCTGAGGTTGAGTCCAATAAAAGATTTCAGGAGGAGATGAAGAATGAGGGGAAGAAGCTGGCTGCGGAAAGAAATAAGCTTGCGGCCAGCAAAGCCCGGGAAAAGCTGGAAGAGAAAAGGGTTCATCAGCTTGCAAGGGAAAAAAACGAATACATAGAGAAGTTCAGGAGGCTTAGGGAAGAGAGGGAGCGTAATGTTTCAGGGGAGATGATGAAAGTTCTGCGGGAGAAGCACAAGCGTGATTTGCAGGCAGAGATTGAGAGGAAGAAACTGCTTGACAGGCTGATGAGGGAAAAGCGACAGCGCGGGATTATAGAAAAGAAGGAACTGCAGGAATCCAGTGAGAAGAAGCTGGCTCTGGAAAAGATTGAAATGCAAAAAAAGAGGGAGCGCATGCTCGAGATTAAACTTCTCCAGGACAAAAAGATAAGGCAGAAAGAAGAAAGGGAGAGGAAGAGGATTGCGCAGCTTGAACGAATGGAGGCAATCGGGAGGGAACGCCGGGCTGCAATAAACAATGAAAGAAGGCAGCGGGAGCTTCAGATGGGCCATCTTTTGAAAAGGCTCCGGGAGGAGAAATTGGCTTCCGAGAAGGAAAAGATAATGCAGGTCGAAGGCCTGAAAAAAGAAAAGGCATCGCTTGAGAAAGAAAAGAACGAAATTTTAGGTTCATTGATGAAAGCAAGGGAGCAGCTTAGAAAACTCCACGGTAAGGTTGAAAGCATAGAAGCAGTCAGCGCAGGCATGGAACGCAGGCTGAAGGTCATGTCGCAGAAACCGGCTGGAAAAGAGGACATCGAAAGGCTTGGCGGCGAGAAGGCGGTGCTCGAAAAGGAGAAGCAGAATATTTCCCATTCATTGATTGAGGCCCAGAGGGCGCTAAGGGAATCTTACGGCCGTATAGAAAACCTGGAATCCGCAAAGGCAGAACTGAAAAGAAAGCTGGGTGAAGTGTCTTCCGCCCAAAGGAATGTGGACTTGGAGGAGCTGCATAAGGAAAGGCACAAGCTTGTGATGGGGCTCGGCAGGAAATACGAGGAGTCTCTTGCAAGGGCCGCTGAAGAGAAGGAAAACGAGATGAAGAACCTAAAGGCACATTATGAAAATTTACTTGCAGCGGAAAAGAGAAAAGAGAATGCACTAAAGGAGAATAAGAATAACCAGGATATGGAAAGGATAAGGCATCGTCTTGGATTCGTGATTAATAAGAAAAGGGAGGCTGAGGCGAGGCTTCACGCGATTGAGAAGGAAAACAGGCGGATGCTGGACGCGGACCTTGCGAAAATTCACAACGAAGAGCACGTTATAAAGAAACTAAGATGGGAACTCGAAAAGGCGTCTGAAGACCGCGACAGGGCCCACAGGGCGGTTGAGAATCTGAGGGCAGCGAGGGCTGATGCGGAAAAGAGGCTCAGGAGGATTTCTGAAAGAGAATCGAGCGAGCTGAAAGAGGACAGGGCCGCCATTGCCGCAATAAAAAGAAAGCTTGCGGAGGAGAAAAAGAAGGAGAGGGAGGCAGAGGGCCTTGCAAAAATTGCGGTGCAGGAGAAATCAAGGCTTCTCAGGCAGAGGCGCCTTGAGGAGCTTAAGTGGAAGGGGCTTATGGAAGGGATTGAAAGCAAAAGGGTTGCTGATTCCCACAAAGAGATTGGGCGTGCTATTAAAAAAGTGAAGATGGAGCCCGTTGAAGAGGAGCAGGATTTGAAGAAGATAAACTCCATGATATATTCCTGCAGGGACAAGCTTTCGGAGTTCAAGCTCAGGGAGGCCAAGGACATTTATTTAGGCATACTTTCCATCTACCAGAGGCTGCCGGACAGCAGGAAAAATGCCGTCTATGACCACATCAGGGAGATTTACCAGGAGAGAAAGATTGCAGAGAACATTATCACCCAGTAATTCTTTACATCAATATTTATAAAGTGAATCGGAATTCTAGGAAACAAGGGGACGTAGTATAACCTGGCTAGAATAGCTGGCTCCAGTGATGGAGCGATGAGCTGCAGTATGCTGCGGCGATGAAGAAAGCTGTGGTCTGTTGAGGCTTTTGCTTCAAGGAAGAGACCAGCGGATCAGGGTTCGAATCCCTGCGTCCCCATTTATTTTTTTCTGAATAGCTTGACAGCGGAGTCCTTGAAGTGGATGATTCCTATTATTACTGCAAGAATTGCTATTCCGCCTATGATATAGTATCCGTAAATGGAGAAGAAATCTTTTATCGGGCTCAGCAGGCCGAAGTAATAAACTGAAAACGATGCTCCGGCAAGGATGATAACTGCAAGCGCCGCTATGCCAGCTATTTTCCAGTTAAATTGCGGCTTCTTTTTCTTTTTTACCTCTTTCTTTGCCTCCTTTTTTTCCTCGATGTAAAGGCCTGCCTTCTTTAACTCCTTTATTTTTCTCTTTTTTCTCCACACCAGAGTCCAGTAGGCGAACAGGCATATTAAACTTAAAATAAGAACTCCAAATCCAGCCATTAAGTAGTATGAATAGTACCTCACCCAGTTGTTCAATGAGCCAAAGAAGCCCTTGTTTTCCTGAAGCTTTATGGTGATGTCCTTCGAGTAAACCAAATCGCCGGATGAAAATGAAACCTTGACGGGGTATGAGCCCTCTGCAATTTCACTGCCAATCTCAGTTACAAGGCCCACAACTTCCTTTTGGCCGGGCCTAAGTGTTATCTCATCGACAATGTTTGCAAAGTCTTGGTCCACTGAAACACTGTATGTTGCCTCCCTGGAGCCAGTGTTCTTAATGGAAACAGGTATTATGTTTTGGGTGTAGTCCACAATAACGGAGCTCGCGCTTCCTATTTCGAGAGGGAAGCATTTGTCCTTCGGAACTAATGTCAATTCAGTTTCCCCATAATCCAAAGCGTCGGTTTTGCCGTCAGCAGATATATTGACAAAGAGTGAGCCTTCTCCGGCTTTTTCGCACTGCGGGAAAATTTCAAGCGTTGCGTTTGAAGAATTTCCTGCGGCAATCCTTGGAGAATCGTCCTTTACCCTGACATAATCGGGCGCATCCAATGAAATCCTGAAATCGGCCGTTTTTGAGCCCCTGTTTTCAATTTTCAGGGGAAGTTCCGTGGTAATGTAGCAGCAGGCAACATTTTCCTCTTCCATGACCAGGTTTGCATCGTAGCAGAAATCAGACTCCACATTAACCTGATATGTCTTTGTGATAAGCCCGCGGGCAGAGGTTATGTCGACTGTAAATGTGAAATTGCCCACTGTTGACAGGGAAGGCCTGTATTGCATAAGCATAATTCCTTCCTGCTTAGGCTCCAGATAAACCTGGCTTGCAGGTATTGATGCCAGAGGAGAATTTACCTTCACGTTGAAAAGGTTCGAGACTTCTGCGTTGTTCTTTATCAGGAATGGGATTGCCGACTTTTCGCCGTTGCACATCCTGTACGGCCCTGTGTGGGGCACAAAGGGCACGGATGATGGCTGAATATCCTCTGAAACAGGATTTCCAAAAGACACATCAAAGCCATAGCATGGCTCTATGTTCAGGTTTACAGGAACTGTTGCAACCACATTTGACTGGGCAGCAGTTATTGTGAAATCGAGCTCATACCTGCCAAAAACCTCGCATGGGGGGTTTACGGTTGCCACAATCACCCTGGATTGCCCGGCGTTGAGATTTACCGGGTTTTCCGTCAATCCCGTGTACTCTGAAAGCCTGTTAACCCCTATGAAATATGTTTCCATGCCGAATCCGGTGTTGGCAAGTGTGATATTGTAAGAAGCAGGGGTGCACGGGCATACTGTCCTTGAATAATCCCCCGTTATTGCGTCGATGTTGCTGCATATGCCTGCATTAACCTGCTGCACGAACTCTTTTGCCTCTCCTGACGCTGCTGCAATGGCTGTCTTGAGCTCAAGGGCGCCTGAAAAATCGCATGGGGTGTTAAAATAGCGGTACACCTGCCTGCTTTTTCCCGGCTCCAGCTCGAATGTTTCGGGTATCGTGGTAACGTAAACTGCTGCGGAGCCTGTTTCGGTTATGGTGAATGATTCCCCGAAGACTCCCGTGTTTGTAATCGTAATGGCATCCGACTGGGAGGAGCATTGGCATACCCCTATGCTTGCGGACTGCGCGGATGCTTCAAATGAAGCTGATACTGCAATGGAGAAAAGCGCAAGAAAAATGATTGGAATGCACAATTTGCTTTTCATTTTGAATACCCTCCCTAGGAAGGTTCAGGCCAATGAATAAAAAAACAGAGAAAAAAAGATAAAAAAAGAAAGGCTTAGTAGTAGGTTTTTGACTCCTCTTCGTCTTCGCCGTTGCCCTTAAGCTTGTTAAAGCCGATTATCAAGCCCAAGATTACTAGCAAGACTACAAGGATGATTAACCCAATTTCCAGGCCGTCCTTAACCTTGTCCCATCCGCTGGCTGATTCTGAAATGTTTGCCTTTAGGGCAACCTGCTTCAAAACCTCGCCGTTGCTTGATACTGTAACTGCGAATGAGTTCTGGCCAGCTGGTGCATCTTCCTTAGCTGAAACGAAGATGTAAGCAGCGCCTGATTCTCCTGGCTGGAGCACAAGCACGTTGCTTGGGCTTACCCTGAAGTTTGCCCATGATGCGCCGTCAACAGCTATGGTGTATGTCCTTGCAGACGAACCAGAGTTTGTCAGTGCTATTTGGTACATGGCCTCCTGGCCCGGTACAACATTAAGCGAGTCCGGCCCTACCACGATTGTGGTTTTCCTCTCCTCCTTTGAAGGAGAAGACGAAATCGGGGCGCAGCTGTCGTCTGACTCAACTGTAATCTTTCTGGTTGCAGATACAACCTCATCGCCCTCATCGAATGTTACATCGATGTTGACTGTGTAATCACCAGTGTCTGCGCAGCTTGGGATTCTAAGGTAAATTTCCTCGGATGACTGCTCGTCATCGTCGCTGCCTTCTGCCTCAAGCTCGTCAATGAAATCTGATGCGGAAATGCCAAGCTCAGGTATGCTTACCTTCACTTTGATGCCTTCCTCGTCCTGCTCTCCCCTGTTCTGTAGCCTTACAGTTGTAAGCAAAGCCCTTCCGGCAACTACCTTGTTCTCGGGTGAGAACACAACGTCTTTAATCTGGATAAGGTGCCTTGCAGCATCTATCTCCAGTTCGTAAGTCTGCTCGAATGTTGGTGAGTCCCTGTCCTGTATCTGAACTCTCAGCTTGTATCTGTCCTGATCAAGCCTCTGGGGGAATTTCAAGCTCAGCTTCTTGACATAAGTAACATTTGCCTTTGCATCAAAAACATCGGAAATGTCCTCAACACGGTCGTCGTGGTCGTAGCCCCTAATTTCAGCTGAAACCTGGACGTCGTCCGCATCTACGGTTGAGAAGAAGTGAACCTTCACATTAAACTCATCTCCCTTCTCGATGTCACGAACGAAGTTCGTAGAACTGTCTGTCAGAGAGTCTTCGTCCAACTCAACGTCTGAAATCACAAATGCAGCATTGGCAACGCCCGTTAAAAGCAAAGCGCTAATTGACGCCAGTGCCAGCACCCAAAACAACTTCATTGTTCTTTTTATCATCTTATAATACCCCCAATTCCTTTGTTTTTGATTTTAATGTATCTGTTACCCGCCATTGAATACTTTTGATGTGTGAGTGAGTAACCATGATTTATATATAAATGTTTCGGTTTTTTAGTATACAAGAGTAGTTACTTTTTTTAACCATTCTTGAGTTACTAATGGTAATCGCCTTTTATATTTAAATCTTCCGATTTTTACGCGATTTCTATCTCCCTGTGCACGACCCTGGTCACAAGGCCGTTGCTGATGGAGAACCTTGCAGTGTATATGCCGGGCTCCGCTCCATAGGGTATGTCGTCGAGTATTATAGTCTTTGTCACCACTTCGCCTGAGTCTACCGGGAAAGGACCCACTTTTGAGTACATACCCAATTCAGGCACGGTTGCTGTAATTGAAATGTGCCTTAAGTCCATGTCCTTGTCGTTCTGCAGGACAACCTTTGCGACAATCTGGTCGCCTGTTGCGAAAATGCCGTCGCCAAAGCCGTTCATCCTGATGCTCTGAACAAACAATCCGCGCTGAGGAAGCTCGTTAAATTCATCATCATCCTGCGAGCTTGAACATCCGGGGTCAGCGGGGAAGTCTGTTAATCCGTCGCCGTCGTTGTCCCTTCCATCCTGGCATTCTGTGGTTAAGTCTGATTCATCATTGTCATTTGGGCCTGAGCATCCAGGGTCGTTTAAGTCGATTAATCCGTCATTGTCATTGTCAATTCCATCCTGGCACTGAGGAACAAATACATTGAACTCGTCATTATCCTGAGGAGATGAGCAGCCTGGGTCATTCATGTCAATTAACCCATCGCCATCGTTATCAACACCATCCTGGCACTGCGATGTTCCGTCTGATTCGTCATCGTCCTGAGGAGATGAGCAGCCTGGGTCATTCATGTCAATTAAGCCATCACCGTCGTTGTCAGCACCGTCACTGCACTGCGGAGGAGGAAGATTAAACTCGTTGTTATCCTGGTTGCTTGAACATCCCGGGTCAGCAGGGAAGTCTATTAACCCATCACCATCGTTGTCTATTGCATCCTGGCACTGAGCCCTTGGAAGCGTTTCATCATCATCCTGAGGAGATGAGCAGCTGAAGTCATTGGGGAAATCAGTTGCACCATCATTGTCATTGTCAATTCCATCCTGGCATTCTGAAGTTCCATTTGATTCATCATTATCCTGGTCGCTTGCGCATCCAGGGTCATTCAGGTCTGTTAATCCGTCGCCATCATTGTCCAAACTATCCTGGCATTGCGCTCTTGGCAGTGTTTCATCATCATCCTGAGGAGATGAGCAGCTGAAATCTGCAGGGTAATCTGTTGCGCTGTCGCCGTCGTTGTTAATGCCATCCTGGCATTGTGAAGTGCCGTCTGATTCGTCATCGTCCTGCGGGCTTGAGCATCCCGGGTCATTCATGTCAATTAAGCCATCGCCATCGTTGTCTAATCCATCTTCACATTGCGTAGGAACAATCTGCACGTTTATTGCCTGAACATCAACGTCTCCATCCAAGTCTGTAAGTGTTAACGTTGCAGTGTCGCTACCAATTGCTATAGGAGTAACTGATAAAACATCATTTGAGTTTATTGAAGCTGTGTAAAGGCTTGCATCAACACCGGTAATAGTCCAGGTCAATCCTGGGTTGGTGTCTTCAATATCAAATTCGTATGCAGTCAAATCCAGGGATACAGGCGTGTACCTGTTTGTTACAATATTTGGAACCGGCGGAGTAATAACTGGTGGATTGTTTCTAATAAACACATCAACCCTTTCCTCACCGCCAGAAGCATCTGTGAAGTTGAAGGAAAATGCAAATACGTGCGACACGCCCAAAAAGTCATGGGTTGGCGGAATAGGCGTTAATGCGTAGTAAAATGTGTCCGGCTGTGCCAATCCTGCAACCTGCGTAAGGGTTATCCTTCCGCCGGGGCTGCTGATTAAATCAACTTCAGTAACAACTCCGGTAACAAACTGGTTTGTGAACATATCCAATACCTGGAATGATGCATACATGTTCTCGTTCCTGAAGAAGTCATTGTCTTCCACAGAAAATCCAGCGTCGTTGAATATCTTTAGGTCTTGAATATCATACCTTTCTGTAAGCACCGTGTAGGTGAATGTTGGCTGGCCGTCATTGTCAGGAAGATACCCTGCTTTAGTTGCTGTTGCATAAACCGTGTGGTCGCCTGTGGAAGCTACGTCATACAATATATCACAGCCTCCTGAAATTGAATTTGTGGTGCAGGTGCCCAGCAAAGTAGCGCCTTCATACAAATTAACAGCAGCGCCTCCTGCCGGAGCATTGTTTGCTACAACATAGACGGAGCAGTCCTGCTCGTTGTTGGCTATAACATACGGGAAGCATTCAAGCTCCGTAATTACGAGAGTGCCAATAGGCGTTGTGGTGATTCTGAATACGTCTGTATCTGTTAATCCGCCGGTGTCTGTTGCCCTTATCGTGATGTCCGAAGAGCCAATTGCAAGGCCAATGCTGCAATCCACGTATCTGTCGGAATCAACAGAACATGATGCAACATTTGTGTTTGACTGTGAAATTATTGCAAATGATAATTGCGCATCTGTGTCCTGCGCATCAGAAGCGTAAGTGAATAAGTCTACAATATTGTTCTGTAACCCTGAGCCTGCTACAAATGTCTGGTCCGGAATGTTTGCCAGAATAGGTGCTGTGTTTGGCAGTTGAGCAGTTATAACCCTGCCCATTACCCAATCAATGTCAGCTCCGTAATCATCCCTTTCCAGATGGCCGCCATCGCACCTGTCATTTCCGTTTGCTGTTATCTTAACATAGCGATACGCTTCGTTTAAGTTTTGGCCTGGTATGTTAAATTCTGAGTTGCCGCAGCCATTGCCGATGAATACCCAGTTTACTAGGTCATTTGATACATAAGCCTTGTATTTCTCATCCCAGCCGGATTCTCTTACCCTGATGTCCCAGTCGCTGTTGGCATTTACTACCAAATCACTTTGGCCCATGTCAAGCACGAGAACACCATCGCCCGCGTTGCAGCTTGGTCTCGATTCTACGCTTCTGGCGCATCCCGTTTTTCCTTTGTTGTCTGGAATTGCGTCACAATCAGCGCCCACATCGGCATTTGCATTATTGGCGTTGTGTCCGCGCAATGCGCCGCTGCATTCAGTTGTCTTTGAAGCAGAAACAACTGCATTTGCGAAGCAACTTGCGTCAGCAGTCTCAGGGTCTTCACATTCTACTGCGAAAGCAGAAATGCTGAATATTGATAGAACAAATACGGTGAATGTTACGAAACCCAGCCAGTTGCAAATCTTTTTCATTTTTTATTATCCCCCAAGCTTGTAATAAGAGTATACAGAACACCTTCTTTATGCCAGATGGGAATACGATTTTGTTTATAAATGTTTCTTTTTTAGTTACTCTAAAGTGATTATAACCTTTTCAGCGAACTAAAAATCATTTGAGTTAGGTATAACCACGTGGGATAGGTTCTCGCCGAAGTACAGCACATTCTGGCCCTCGTGAATAACTATTTCAGGAATATCTTTCAGTGCATCCAAAGGTTTACCATTGACGGAATGCTTTAAAACATCGCCAAGGCCTGCAAACGGTGTAAGAATCATGTCTAATGGAGACATCAAAACCGAGAAGCCGTGCTGTTTCCAGCTTTGAGGGTTTCCCAGAAGAGCATTATTTAGCTCGTCCATAGATGGAGTATTCCATGAATCAATTCCCATTTTGTCTGCAGCCCATTCAAAAATTCTTTCGCCTGATTCTTCTGCTTTAATCTCTACTGCGTGTTCTGATGATGGGCTAGTCGCTTCTGCTTTCGTAGCTTCAGGAGCAACTTCTGCTTTGGGAGCAACAACCTCCACATGCGGAGCGGAGACTGATGCAAGGTATATATTTTTGTCTCCGTCAACTTTTGCAGCTCCAATGAAGTAATCGTGGCCTTTGAGGTGAGCTGGAAGTATTTTTGTGTCAAACTCCCTGTTAAAGTCAAACCTACGAACTTCTGAAGAATCGTATTTGTGATTATTGTCAGAATCTATACCAATCACATAGTGCGTCGGGTTTGCTGCCTTTAGTGCGGATGAAGCTGCCAAGTGGATTGTGTTTGCATTTTCAACGTACAATCCTTTGTGAGGCTCTCCTGTTGGTTTTGGTTGTTCTGCTCCGGTTTCGGAATACAACTTGTCCATAATTGAAGTCAAATCAATTACCTGCCCGGGTTTTATTTTGCCTGCCTCAAAGTTGTGTTGCTTTCCAAGCTCAAGCGCCAATCTGTGAGCCTCGTATTTGTCTAGAACATCGTCTGGGTTATCTGAATTGGAAAGAGCTCCGTCAACCCTTTGCAGAACATTATCCAATCTGTCTTCCTTTTGAACAGTGTAATTAAGATGTCCGTCTTTTAACTCGGTGTGAGCATTTGCCAGCTGCGCTTTTCCTACTTCTGTTTCGAGCCATTTTTGAGGTTCTGCAGGTGGGGCTGGGGGTTGTGAATCAGGAGTTTGTGGTTCTTCTGCTGGTTTTGTGTCAGGAGTTTGTGGCGCTTGCTTATCATTAGCTCCTGTATCTGGTTTGAATGTACTCTCTTTACTACCCGTATCTACTTCATGCGACCTTTCTGCCCCAATATCTATTCTTGGAGTTCTCTCAGCACCAGAACCTTTCTCAAATATTTTCTCAAGAGCCCCTCTATAATTCTCTTCAGCATTCGCCTTTGAGGGCAAAATAAAATCTAAGATTCTTGAAGTCAGGCTTGGCTTAATGTCTGCTGACAATACTCCTATGGCGTCACCGTTCCACATATACTTTTCCCATACAGGAGAATGAACCCTTATTGGGATGTCAATCTCGCCGGATATACTGGAATAGTCTGTTTTAATGTCCAGCTTGTGAATTGTTAGTGTATTTCCGTGGACGCTTGTGTTGAGTGCTATGTCATTTAAGTCAAACTTACTGTTGTTGTTCAGGTCAAGGTAAACAGTAGTAGTTTCCGGCAGAGGCTTTTTGAAATGAATATCAGTTTTTGGCACATTGATAACGCTGTTGTCGTTGGTGTCATGTATTGAAACTGGGAGGTAAAGGTTGGCTGAAGTCGGGTAGTTGGTCCTTACATTGGCAGCAAGCTTTGCATCAACACGGTGGATGTTGCCTGTGCCTGCATCATCGACATCTGCTGCAAGAAGGGTTACTTTGCCCTCCTTCATAAGTTGTGCTATGTTACTGTCCAAAGTTATGATTCCATTATCAGACATGTATCTGTCAAACTCGTAAGAGTCAATGATTCCATTCTTTGCTCCGCTTGAGGTGTTTCCGTCATATCCTGCAAAAAGGGAATCAGCCCTGGATGGGGTGCTAACCATTGCACCATTGCTTGTGTAAATCACTTCAATCTTGTTATGTGCATGAGGCGAAACTTGAGGTACCTCCTCCTTAATTGTGATGCTCCTGACGCCGCCTGTTTCATGCTCCACCGGCAATGTTTTTGGAAGTTCAACCTTGTCATGCGAGATTGAAGGAGACTTGTACCATGCCACATTAACTTTGCCGTTCTCAACATCCGCCGCCATGATTGCAACTTTGCCCTGGCCGAACACCCCAATATTATCTGGCACTTCTACATGTCCTTTTGAATCGAGAGCATATCTTGTAAATTCGTTTGCACTAATAGTGTGGTTGTTGTTTTTGTCCCAGCCCAGGAAGAGAGCATCTGCGTGCAGCTTAGGCGAAACATAAAATGCAATTCCGGTTTGATATAAACCCTTGTCGATGCCAGGTTCTGTGGTTGCTTCCCATGTGACAGGCCTGCTGAATGTCTCCTTGGGTGCAGGAGGCGGAGATACATGCTCTGCTTTCCCTTCATTATATATGCCATCCATCTCGATAAGGGAAGTTAAATCAATTCTCTGGCCAATCTTCAAATGGTTAGCATCAGCGTTGTTTATCTTTGCAAGCTCCAGTGCTTCCCTGTATGCCTCGTGCCCTTTGTAAACTGGGTCTGGATTGTCAGGGTTGTTAAAGCTCCTGTCAAGGCGGGTTAGGATTCCGGATAAAGTGTCGCCTTTCTGGACGGTGTAGGTGAAGCTGCCATTATCATGATTTACTCCAAGGCTGCTTAGCTTATCCAAATTTTCTTTTGAATCATACCAGTTAGTTTTTGGGGCAGGTTCTGCCGGTTTTTCTGCCTGTGGTGCGGTTGTAGGTGTAGAATCTTTTCCAGCATCAGGCGGGAAAGTAGATACTTTTGTGGCATCCTTTAAATTTAACTCAAGAGATTTCTCAGCTTGAGGTGCTGCAGCTTCTGGAGCAGGCAAGGATTTCGGTTCTGGTGTGGAATCCGGAGTGGGTGAGGCTTGTAGCGTAGTTTCCGGCGCTTGAGCAACAATAGTAGGAGTTGGCTCTGGTGTTGGAGTATATTGTACAATCTGCCTTCCACCTGCATCTCCTATGATATTATTTTTTGGGTTTAATGCATGAGATACAACATCAGCAATCTCTTTAGGCGTATTAGGGACAAAAGGCTTCTCGGCTGCAAGCGCACTGTTGGGGGTGAAAGTGTCTGCAACAATGTTGCCGGCTGCTTCTAATCCTGGTTTGCTTACAGCGAATGCCATGTAAGCTTCTATGGTGTTTGCTGCGATGTTTGAAATTGTCCTTACAGTTTTGTTGCCTGATTTCTCGCCGGCTTTATACAACCCTTCAGCTGCAATGCTCAATGCACCGAATGTTGGGCTGAAGGCAGCAAGGCTTCCAACCTTTTGTGCGGCATTGGCAAGCATATCACTTCCGGTTGTTTCCTTTACTGCTTCGGCAACACCGCCTATGGCGCCTCCTGCAAGGACCCTTCTAGCGTAATATGCGCCAACTCCTGCTGCGCCTCCGGAGAAAGCAGCCGAGGAATACAATCCTGCGCTCCAAAACTCCTGGCGGGGATTCCAGTTCTTTTTTTCTTCCCAAATGTTCCCAAGGTTCTTTATTACTCCCTCGCCTTCCTTAATACCATAAATTGTTACTCCGCCTATGTTTGTTGAGTTGTTTGTTGCATAAATATCGGAAACATTTTCAATTGCTCCTCGCTTTACAAGCTCCTTTCCGATTTCGCGCTGGATAAATGCGCGCCCTTTTGATGCGTTTGCAACAGCGCTGCGTAACTGGTCATGGGAAATCGAGCCTGATTCGTATGATTGTGCGATTTTTTCTGCGGATGATGAAATATAATTCAGGATTTTGGACTCCCCGCCTGCAAGAGCGTATGCCTTTGCGGCGAGAATGTCAAGCCCAAGCATCTCAACGGGAGATTTTGCCGCACTTAATGCATGCTTTTTGAAGCCGCTTCCAAATGCGGAAGCTGCCGTTGAAACGTAATCATCTATAGAAACGCCTGCCGGTATAACAGCAGCGACTGATTGAGCTCTTGGTGAATAATGCCTTGACATTCTTTACCCCCGAATTTCTAGAGAGTTAGTGCAACTGCGTATTTAAAACTTTGGTTCTTCATTACTCTTGAATGGTATTATTTGTCTCTTATCGGTTGCTGCAATGAAAAATATATAAAGCAGGAAATCTGCCAGTGGCCATGGTCAACATAATGGGCGCAGGGCCTGTTGGAAGCTATGCTGCTTATCTGCTTGCAAGAAAGGGATTTGAGGTTAATGTTTACGAAGAGCATGACAAGATAGGCGAGCCTGTGCAGTGCACAGGGATAACAACAAAGGAACTGCAGAAAATTGTTGATGTTAAGGAGGTTCTTGTCAATGCGACAAAAAGTGTTGTTGTGCATTCCCCAAATGACGAAGTTGAGCTCAAAGTTGAAAATTTGATTCTTGACCGTGCAGGGTTTGACAGGAAGATTTCGGAAATGGCGGAAAGTGAAGGGGCAAGATACCATCTCTTGCATAAATATATCGGCAATAATCTTGTGCTGGGCAGAAAAACAAACAGCCAGAGCAAAATAAGCGGGGCAATTATCGGGGCAGATGGGCCATTAAGCAGGGTTGCTGAGTCTTTCAGCTCAAATCCAAGGGGAAAATTCCTTTACGGGGTGCAGGGAGCAGTAAAAAGAAAATCAGATGCCGATGTCTTTGAAGTGTGGCTGGGAAACATTGCTCCCGGATTCTTTGCGTGGAGCGTTCCTGAAAGCAGCAGAATTTCAAGAATAGGGCTGGCAAGCTTGAAAAGCTCCGGCTTGCACTTTCAGAATCTACTAAGCACTTTGCACGTCAGCAAAAAAGACATCCTGGGCATGCAGGGCGGCTTAATACCGATATACAATCCAAAAATCCAGACGAAGAAGAAAAATACTTACCTTGTTGGAGACGCAGCTGCGCAGGTTAAAGCAACCACAGGCGGAGGAATTGTTCCGGGGATGATTGCCGCAAGGTCTTTGGCCCGCGATATTGAGGGAAAATGCGATTATGAAAGGGATTGGAGGAAAAAGATTGGAAGAGAACTAAGAATGCACTTGCTTATGAGGAACATGCTCAACAGGTTTTCTGACAGGGATTATGATGATTTGATGGGAATGGTAAAAAGTGAGAGGGTAAAATCCATCATAGAGCATCACGACAGGGAGTTTCCGGTAAACCTTGCAATTAAGCTTTTGCTGAATGAGCCGAGGCTGGTTAAGTTTGGAAAATTTCTTTTTTAGTTTCCCCTGAATACTTGGAAGGGTCGAGCACCGCAACGGAGCGAAGCGGAGTGAGGAGCGGAGAAGTTGATTTTGTGGTTATCGTTTTTTAGTATTATTTAGAATTAGCAAAAAGATATACATTATCAAAATACCAAAGAAAAATCCAATAATAGCAAATCCTAATGTTGGTTGTGGACAAGGTGCTCGGATGCAGTAATACGTTGGCGATAAGAAAGCTCCCGTAATTAATCCTAAAAGACCACCTAGAAGAATGAACAAGATTTGCCATTTTGAAATTTTAAATTCCATACAATCAATTCTTGTTAAAATCTATATAAATGTTTCTATAACCACAACCACAAAATCAATTGTGCCTAACTTCCGGTTTATTGGGAAATCTTTCGCTTTTTGATATAAAAAAGAAGTTTCTTTCGAATGATACGGCGTTTATTCGGTTTTTCCTGCATTTCTTCCGGATTTTCCTGAGAGGGACTTATTAACGAGAACAAACGAAGAAGAAAAACGCGCCAGCGTAGGCTAGTCTGGTAAGCCGCTGGGTTCAGAGCTCAGTGTCCTAGTAGGACTCCGGGGTTCAAAAACTTTTCGGTTTTTCCGACTTGAAAGTCCCCGCGCTGGCGCACTAATTTTATAATTCTTAGTATTAGGTGGAATCAGCGTTTTTCACAATTCCTGCAGAATAGTCTTAAACTCGTCCCTTATCTCCCTGAGCTCAGCCTTCGAGACCTTTTCGTGGCCGAAGCGCTTTTCCTTCAGGCCTTCCAAATGGCCAAGCAGCTTTACCCTTGTTGGTTCCTCAATCCTGAACTTTTTCAAATCCGCCTGAAGCTCTTCGTATGTAAATTCGTATTTCATGCTGAAAAATTCCTGAAAAAAAGACCTTATGAGGTTGTAAAGCTCCTTCTCGCCCTTCAATGTGCCTAGGTTAATTTTTCTGAGCTTTGCAATCGCGCGCCTCCTGAGAAGCTCCTTGACATCAATCTCGTGCTTTTTTGACTTCCTGAAGATTCCGAACGGCCACATGGCGTTTGCGTCCCAAAGCTAATATATATTATTAATGTAATCATTCCAAAGTGATTCTAAATCTATTTATAAGGTGTTATCGGCAGGTGGTGTATGGGAAAGGACGACCTAAAACACTATTCGCACCTTCTTGATGATGTCAGGGAAGAGCTTTCCAAGGTTGTTGTTGGACAAAGCACGGCAGTAGACGGGTGCATGAGGGCCATAATGGCAAACGGCAATGTTCTCGTCGAAGGAGTTCCGGGAATTGCAAAGACCCTGCTTATACGCGCGCTGTCAATAGCGTGCGGGTGCAAGTTCAGCAGGATTCAGTTCACGGTTGATTTGCTGCCAACCGACATTACGGGAATCACCACGTTCAGCAAGGGCAATTTTACGGTTGTCAAGGGGCCTATTTTTGCGAATTTCGTGATAGCAGATGAAATCAACAGGGCTTCCCCAAAAACACAATCCGCGTTGCTTGAGGCGATGCAGGAAAAGCAGGTCACGATAGGAAAGCAGACATTTTCATTGGAGCCTCCGTTTTTCGTGATGGCAAACAACAACCCCATAGAGTCCGGAGGCACATACCCGCTGCCGGAAGCCCAGATTGACAGGTTTTTGTTCAAGCTTTACATGGATTACCCTTCCGTCGAGGAAGAGAAGCAGATACTGAAGCGCAACATAACCCTTGAGAAGTTCGAGAAATTCAACCTTAAGCCGATACTCAATCCGGCAAGGATTATCAGGATGCAGGAGGCTGTAAAGGAAATCCACCTCGGCGATAACATTGAAAAATACATCGTGAACCTGATTGATGCAACAAGGAATCCTGAAAAATACAAGCTAAAGCTGGGAAAATACATCGAGTACGGATGCTCGCCCCGAGGCTCCATAGGGCTTTTCATAGGCTCGAAGGCGGAGGCAATGATGAAGGGCAATTCTTATGTAACCCCGCAGCACGTCAAGAATGTTGCCCATGATGTCCTGAGGCACAGGGTTCTGCTGAATTATGAGGGTCAGGCTGAAGGGATAAGGACGGACGAGATTATTGATGAAGTCCTTTCGAGGGTGCCCGTGCCATGAGGCGCCTGAATGTTGAATTTAATCCCGCGATAAAGCGCCTTGACATAGCAACCCATGGTGTTGTAAGCACATCTGTTGTTGGGAAGTACAAGAGCGCGTTCAGGGGCAAGGGACTTGAGTTTGAATCCTACCGGGAATATGTGCCCACACTTGATGATGCTTCGATGATAGACTGGAAAGCATCTTTAAGGGCAAACAAGGAGCTTGTCAAGGAGTACATAGAGGAGAGAAACCTTTCCGTTTTCTTTCTGATTGACACGGGCATGTCAATGGCATTCGGGACTGAAAAGCTGCTGAAAAACGAGTATGCGGCGAATGTCGCAACATCAATATGCTATGCAGTGCTGCAGGCAGGAGACAGCGTCGGGTTCGGATTGTTCTCCGACAGAGTTTTTTTGTACCGGAAGCCGGTAAGGGATGTCAAGCAGTTCTATGTGCTTGCAAACAGCCTGATTGAGCCGAAGCATTATGGGGGCGGGTGCAACCTAGGGCAGGCAATAAGGTTTGTAACTGGGTTTCTGCCGAAAAGGTCGGTGCTTGTCATCGTGTCTGACTTTATTGGGGTAGGCGACAAATGGGAAAAAGACCTTTTGGTCGCGGGGAAAATTTTTGATGTAGTGGGGATAATGGTCAGGGACCCCATAGACGAGGAGCTTCCGGAATCGCACCAGAGGATTGTGCTTGAGGATGCCTATTCAGAAAAGCAGATTGTCATTGAGCCGGATAAAGTAAGGGAACCATACAAAAAGGAATCAATGCGGCAAAAGGCATTTGTTAAGAACGCTTTCGTAAGGGCAGGAGGGGATGTTGTGGTGCTTCGGACGGACAAGCCTTTCATCAGCCCAATACAATCATTTTTCAGGAAAAGGACGGTAAGGTTAAGATAAGATGGTATCTTTTGTGTTTTCCCACCCGACGTACCTTTGGATACTTCTGCTGGTGCCATTCATAATACTGACGCATTTGTTTACCTTAAAGCATGTTAGGGCGACTGCAATAAAGTTCGCGAACTTCGACGCGCTTGAGAGGGTCGCGAAAGGGGATTTTTACGGAAAGCCGTATGAAGGGTTGCTGAGGAACAAGAGCACATGGTTTTTGCTGCTGAGGGTGATTACATATTCCATACTAGTGTTTGCAATTGCAGGAACGATGATAGAATACCAGGGTGAAGCTCCGAAGTCAAACTTCGTTCTTGTGGTTGACTCGTCAATGAGCATGCTTGCGGAGGACATAACTCCAAACAGGATTGATGCGGCAAAGAGTGCTGCTCTAGATTTCATAAAATCCGTACCTGACCAGACTTCTGTGGGAATCGTTTCATTCTCCGGAACGCCTGTAGTGGTGAGGGAAATGACAAAAGACAAGAAAGAGCTTGAGAACGGAATTTCATCTATAGACTTAACTCTTGTTGGAGGAACAAACATAGGGGATTCCCTGATTACCGCTTCAAATCTCCTAAGGGATGAAAAAACCAAAAACATCATACTCATGACGGACGGAAGGTCAAATATAGGGATGAATGTGGACGATGCGCTGGCTTTCCTCGAAAAGGGCGCGGTTGTGGTTGACGCAATCGGCATCGGCACCGAAGCAGGAGGCTCTTTTGCAGGCCAGGATGTAATATCGCGCCTTGATGAAGACACGTTGAAAAACATAGCAGGCAAAACCCACGGCAGTTATTTCAGGGTTACAGGCAATGAAGAGTTCGGCAACGCGTTCAGGGAGATTGCAAAAACGTCAATAAGGACGATTCAGGTCGACATATCCTGGCTGCTCCTGATAATGGCATTGGGGCTTCTTTCCTTTGAATGGGTGCTTGTAAACACCAAATACAAGACGATACCTTAATGTTTCCTTTTTCTAATCCTCTCCCACATCTTTCTTGTCTTTTTCTTCAGTCCATCGGAGTGGTTGAAGTAGAAGTCAACTGAAATGAACATGAGCAGTATTGCATTAATTGCCTGGTACACCCATATGTATGCCGGGCTCAGGAATGGCGCTTTTGATTCCTTCCTGTAGCTTATCAGGTCCCTGCACACATTAAGGGTCTTGTCAAGAATGTCAGTGGCCTTCTTGTAGTTGCCGTTCTTTATCTCGGAGTTGGCAAGCTCGAGCATTTCTCTCAGCTCAAGGCATTCAGGGTTCTTTTCAAACATATCTCCAACAAACTTCAGCTTTTCAACTGCCCTGCTCTCATCGGTTTCCATGTAAAGAATTGTCGGGCGGATTATGATTGCAAGGGTGTCCTCGATTGCAGGCTCCTGCACAGTGCCTTTCAATATTACCTCGGTTCCGTTGTATAGGTCGAACGATGACAGGGTTACGGATGTTTTTTCAGTTTCGCCTATATCTATTCTCTCGAAGCTGTTCTTCCCGAGAACTGCGCTAACAGACGGGTCCTTTGGATTCGATTCAAGGTAAATTCCGGTAAGGTTGAACTGCCCCTTGTTCTTCAGGATTATGGGGACAGTTATGGTTTCTTTTGGGCCCAGCGTAACCACGGGCGCAGTGTTAATCTCGAGCTGGACGAGCGCTGGCTCCTTTTTGATTATGGTCCTGGTTCCACCGCCGCCACCAGGCTCAATTACAGTCTCAATGGTGTTTTGCGTCCTTATGGATTCCACAACATCAAACAGCGAGAAGCTGGATACGTTGAAGCTCAAAATGTTGGCTAAAGTATTAACTTCGGAATTTATCTCAGACCAGGTGCAATTGCCTGAGCTGGTGCACCTGAAAACTTCAAGGTTGCCCTCATTGGTTATGGAAGATGTTAGGTTGGTGTAGTTGTAGTAGAAGAGCACGTTCTCAAAGCCAATAGATGTGTTGGCCTCAAACTGGTCTATGTTTATCCTGTCGGTTGGCGCTGTTATTGATTCTGCCCTGTCGGTTAAATTGAACACGCTTGACACCGTGCTGTTAAGGGACGCATTAATTACCATAACCCTTGTCTTGTTGATTACAATCTCAATGTTGTATTTTCCGGGTGGGTCGTTGATTGCAAGGGGAGCGCCCTGCCCGACTGTGTTGTTGTTGCTTAGGTCATATACCGTAATTGTCTGGGCGCCCGGCGCGTCTATTGTAAACGACTGCCTGTAATCGGAATTGAATGACTTTGTTGAGGTTGCATTGAATGTGTTTGAATCTATGATAAGCACGCTGATTACATAGGTGCCAATTGATGCCGGGGTGTAGTTGTACGAGTAGCGCATGTTGTTGCTGTTGTTGGAGGATGATATTGAAGTCAATGTCGTGCCGTTCAATGTTACCGTAAGATTGTCAATGCCCAGCGTATAGTTGATGTCGAGGGTTATGTTTATGGTTTCGTTTACTGCGGTGTAGAGCCTTGACACGTTTATCCTGTTAATTGTCGGGGATTTTGTAAGCTCCGGCGTGGTCAATGCAGGCTCCGTAAGTATGTACCTCGAGAGGGCAGGAAGGTTCATGGTGATGGTCTTTACGCTTGAATTCAGCGTCATGTTCTGCTGCTCGAATGCGCAGTTGGTTTCATTCTCGCACCTGTAAAACTTCAGGTTGCTTTCATGCGTAAGGGTGTGCGAAAACGAGCTGTAGTTGAAAAGAATGGTGACATTATTGTAGGTGTTGTTCAGATTGAGGTCAAACATGTCTATCCTTCTCTGGCCTGAGGGAGGAGCCGATTCTGTCGTGCGCTGGGTGAAGTTAATGGTAATGTTGCCCTGGCCCAGCGTCGAGTTCCTTGCAGTCAGCGTAATCTTCGGGATCTGGGCCACAACGTCATATGCAGATATGTTGGGTATGGATATTGATGTTGGATTTTGGTGTATGGTGTTTCCGAGGCAGACATCCTTTAGGGAAATGCTGTCAAATCCTGCGTTGGTTATGTTAACTGCCCGGCTGGTATTGCTCACATAAAAGACCTCCTGCTTGTTTACAGTCTGGTTTGATATGTCCATTGCAATAACTGTCATGTTGTGCATTCCGGTGCTGTTTGCAGTATAGGTGAAGTTGACTATATTTATCATGTTGCTGTCGCTTGAGTTCCTGGACTGAACGGGATTGAATATGCCTCCGTCAGGCGAGGTGATGTTTATGCTGATGCTTTCAAGCAGGTTGTCCATGTCCACTATGTTTGCAATGGTGATGTTGCTTGAGTTCGTGGTGTAAGTTTCATTGGAGCAGAATGCGGTGTATAGGGGTGCTGCAATTGAGCCTTCCTTGCTGACCTTAAATCTTATTGCGCTCGTGAAATTAAGCACGCCTCCGAGGGTGTTGTTGTATGCGGTTGCAGTTATGTTGATTTTCTGCGGAGTTATGTTGGCAACAGTGTATCCGAGGCTCCATTGGGATGGAGACACGCTTGTTGCCTGGTAAGTTGTGTTATAGATGTACAAGGTAACATTGCCTATGAAGCCGGTGCCTTCGAGGACTGAAATTGTTATGGTGACACTTTCATTCTGCTTGAAAACGGCGTCAAATCTCGGGGCAGAGACATTTATGATGGCAGAGGCATAGGACCTTGAATCAGATGAGTTGATATTTCCCGCATCGTCGTAGCAGGATACTGCAAGGGTGTGGAGGCCTCCTGACAGGTTGTACGGGACGCTTCCGAAGCTGTTGTTTGCGTTAAAGAATGTCTGGTTTGAAATTCCATCAATTGTGGTGTTGCATTCGAGGCTCAAATCCATGTTGTCCCTTACAGACCAGTTGAAGATTACGGATGGACCTCCAGAAGTCCAGTTTACCGGCATGGGGCTGTAAAGGGTTACGTTGGGCGTCAGGGTATCCAGCGAAATAATCCTTGTTTCAGTCGAGTTTTTGTTTCCTGCATAGTCTTCCACAGTTACATTGTAATAATAAACAGTATTCTCGGCAAGATTGGTAAAGTTGAGGAACTTCGTGGACTCATCCCTAAATGAGGTGTTTATCAGAAGCCTTGTGGAGTTGAAGAGATTGTATGACACGTTTGCGAGGTCCGTTGCAGTAACGCTTAGGTTGACAAAGACCCAGTTCCTGCTCACGTTTGAGTTATTGCCCATGGTGGCTGTGCTGTAGGAGACACCTATGTTGGGCACGTCAACCGTGAGCGTGAAGTTAGTTCCGGAATATGATGCATCATTAGTTGTCGTATTGCACCAGACGTTCCAGACATATTTTCCGTTGCGCATAACCAGCGTGAAGTTTTTAACGCCTATGCCGGGGTTTGTTGCGTTCTGCAATGCAGAGAACTGGCCGGTCCTGTTGATGTAAAGCGAGCAGTCTGTTATGTGGCTCTGGTTTATCTCATAATTAAAGGTGACATTTGCAAGCGCCTTCGTGGCAGCATTCAACGGTGATGTCATGTTTATGTCAGTATAGCCCCTTATTGTGAGTTCGTTGCTCTTCAAGGAGTTTCCGTCTTCAACGCCATCATTGGGAGTTACGTTGACCCACCATGTCTGGCCTGCTGTTGTCTCCTCCTGTGCAATTACATCGCTTCTGTTGCTGAATATAGCCTTTACTTCTTCAAAGGACAATGTGGCGTTGTAAATCCTCAGGTCGCTTATGGTTCCGTTGAAGCCATAAAGGGGAGTACCCGCATAGCCGCCAATCACCAAGGGACCTGCGTTTGTGGTTGACATATTCCATTGGAATGCAGCGGTGTTGTCAAGGGTACCATCAATGTACAGCGCAATCTGGTGGCTGCTGTTGAATGTTGCAACAACGTGGTGCCATCTTCCCAGTGTAGATGGCCTTGCATCGCTGTTTATTCCGCTGCTTCCGCCTGATGATTTTCCCAGGGAGAATGCAAGACCGCCGTGGCTGTAGCCATTTAATGAGTACTGAACATTTGTTCCGTCGTATTTTGCGAACAGGAAGTTGTTGTTCTTCAATTCCCTGTATTTGAACCAGACGCTTATGGACAAATGATTAGGGGGATTAAGCGAGCCGTTGTTCTTTACTGTTATGTTGGTGTTTGTGCCGTAGAACTCATATCCGCCGGAGCCGCCATATCCTCCTGTTGTATTCCAGACTGCACCGCTTACGGAGCCGTTGTTGCCGTAACCTGAATAGTCAACTACCTGTAATGATGCATCTCCGGCATTTGGGAGGAAAGGCATATTCAGTATGGCGATGCTTTTATTATCAACAATCCAGTTGTAGATATTCTTTGCCCCATCACCGTCCAAATCCCTCGTGGACTGGTTGTAAACTGTTAAGTTTGCGTCTGTAGTGTTGTTGGGGTTTGTTGCATTCATTATTGGGTTGTTGTGCTCCGGGGGTGAGTTTGCAATTGTCATCGTTGTTGAGTTTGTCCACTCGCTCCAGTTGTAGCCGTCGTAAACCCTTGCGGAGAAGGTAAAATTGTAGCCCTTTGTGCTGTTTGTTTCATTGAGGATGGTAAGGTTGTCATATGATGCGTTGTATGTGAAGTTGATGAACCACATTGTCTGGTTCCTTGTCATTGCATCATTGTCTGCATCTGAAATTCCGAAGAACCCAAAAATTGTGCCGTTTGTCCTGTTTAGGTTGTCTGATGTGTTAATCTTGAGGGATGATGCATTTGGAGCCGTGTTTGCAACTGCAACCTGAAGCACTGCTGAGCTTGCAAAGTTGTTTGCGCTGTCATTCACAAATACAGTAAAGTTCAGGGTAGTTCCCCTTACGTCCAAAACGGGGTATGTGTAGTTGGCATTTGCCTCAAGGCCTCCAACTGCTATGGGTGTTATGTTATAACTTACAGTTCCATTCTGAATCTGCAGCCATGTCCTGTTAAGGCCCATGTTATCTGACACGGTCCAGTTAAGGAATATGTTCATCCCTATTAATGGTGCGGTGTTGTTTACGGTTATTGCGGAGCTTGCCGGCGGGGTTGTATCGCCTATAACATTCACATCGTTGCTCTTGAGGGAAATTCCGTCTGCAACGCCGTCGTTAGGCGTTACATTCACAGACCAAGTTTCACCTACTCTTGTTTCAAAACTCTGCATTATGCTGGATTGATTGTTGTAAATCGCCAACACTTCCTCCGGGCTTAAAGTCCTGTTGAATAGCATAACCTCATCTATCTTTCCATTGAACATTCCAGTTCCATACCTCCCTATCCACAGTGCGTTCCTATTGTCGGTTATATTTGCCGGTGCACCATATGTTGTCAGAGAAACATTAACTCCGTTGACATAAATCTTCACATTTGAGTTTCCCTGCGCGTTTGGCCTTGAAAATCCAACCTGATACCATTTGCTGGAAGAAGTGATAACATTGCCTGTTTGCGCCTGCCCTACATCAACACCCCAGTATAAATCCAGCTTTTGGGCATTAGTTCTGAAAATGTAATCCGGACCGCCGAATCTGTATGCAATCGGCAATGCCCCCACAAGGTCGTATGATTTTATCCATGCAAGGAATGTTATGTTGTTTAAGGCGCTCAGATTCCCATTTGTGGCGTTGATTGCCATGTATCCTGTTCCGGGAAACTCGTATGCACCACGCCCATCATACCCGCCAGTGGAGTTGAAAGTCAATCCAACTACAGTCATATTGTTGTTGTATCCTGAATAATCAAGCGCCTCTGAGGCAGAGTTAGGGTGATTCTCAAAGGGCAGATTCAATACAGCCATGCTTTTGTTGTTGACAAACCAGTTGTAGATGTTCTTAACCCCATTATCCAAATCAAAAGTTGACTGGTTGTATGCTGTTAAGTTGGCAGTCGTGAGGTTCTGGTTGCTGTCTGTTGCATTCAGGATTGGGGCAGTGTGTGTCGGGACATAATTCACTATCAGCATTGTTGTTGAGTTTGCCCATTCGCTCCAGTCTGTTCCGTCAAATACCCTTGCGGAGAACGTGAAGTTGTAGCCCTGGGTGCTGTTTGTTTCACTAAGGGTTGTCAGGTTGTCGTATGCAGTTATTGCGGTGTAGTTGATGAACCACCTTGTTTCGTTTCTCACCTGTGCGTTTCCTTCAGCGTCGGAATAGTCAAAGAACCCAAGAATTGTGCCGTTTGTCCTGTTTAGATTATCTGTGGTGTTTATCTTTACATTTGTTGCAGTTGGAACCGCATTTAAGATTGTCAGCTCGTTGCTCTTGAGGGAATTTCCGTCTGAATATCCGTCGTTAGGCGTTACATTAGCCCACCAGGTTTCGCCAACAACCTGTTTTGCCTGGCTCTGGAGTATGTAGCTTTGGTTGTTGTATACAGCCCTAATTTCAGCAGATGACAGGCTTCTATTTAAAATCATGATGTCGTCGATGTAGCCAACCCAGTCCTGCTGTGATGAGCCATAGCCAACTGTAATCTTGTCTGTACTGGCAGTTACCAAGCCGGTTATTGCCGTTGCAGTTCCCTGCTGGGCTCCGTTTTGGTAAACTGCAAGGTGTGTTCCGTTGTAGACTCCTGCAAGGTGAGTCCATCTCCTGAGGCTTATGCTGCCTGCAGCTTTTGAGTACCTTGTGCCGCCAATCCACACATACCACTGCGGCTGTCCGTTGTAAAGTGTCAAGGCAAAAGACCCTGACGAGACGCCTCCACCCGACTTACTAATAATGTGGTGTTCTCCGCCTGATTCCGAAAACTCCTGGAATATTCTTGCCATGACTGTAAAGTTGCCCCTGTTTATGTCTATGTCGCCATAGTCTATCTGGTTGTTGCTGTCGTTGAACTTCAATGCGCCTCCGCCACCATATCCCCCTGTTGAGTTCCATGTTACATTGCTTCCTATTCCTGAATAATTATTTCCTGAGTAATCCTGAACCCAGGCTGGCAATAGGGGGCTGGCCTCCAGCGGCGAGTTTATCATTGCATACGAGACATTGTTGACAAACCAGTTGTAAACGTTCCTAACAGAGTTTCCCTCGGCATCCGAAGTTGACTGGTTGTATGCAGTAAGGTTCGCAAGTGTGGTGTTGGACGGATTGTCTGTTGCGTTTAATATTGGCGTTGAATGTGTCGGGGGAGTGCTCTGAATGGCAATCTGGTTGCTTGACAGGGAGTTTCCGTCGGCAGTGCCGTCGTTGGGGGTTACATTTGCATACCACACTTCACCCCCTTTTGCCACGTCGTTCGTTAACACATTTGTCTGGTTTGTGTAGATTGCATAAATTTCTGATTCAGACAGTGTCCTGTTGAAAATCATTAATTCGTCAAGGCTTCCGTTGATGAAGCTATTGAGTGTTTGGCTGGTGCCTAATATAAAATTCACGCCGGGATTTAAGGCGGTGGCATTATTGACGCTAATATCTGTAGAGTTCCCTTTTCTGCCGTCAACGTAAATTGTTTGGTTGCCTTTCCTGTCCAGAGTGATTATTATATTGTGCCATTTGTCATCAAGAATAGTGCCTGAAAACTGGGTTTGAGTCAGCGGGACTCCCCAATCCATCGTGTAAGTAATCTCGGGCACAGCTGAGGTAATTGAAATTTGATGGCCATTATTATTGCCGCTGTTGGACCTGTGATTGAAGAGGTTTCCAACTCCCACAGAAGTCTTAAGCCTCATACTCAATGACCAGTTGCCTGAGTTGGGGCTTAATGAGTTCTTGTCAAATAGGACTATGTAGGATGATGAGTTGAGCAGATATGCACCCTTGCCGTCAAAGCCCCCGGTTGCGTTCCAGGTTGCGTTAATTACGACTCCGCTGTTATTGTATCCGGAATAATCCTGGGTGTAGCCGCTTGCAGAATTGGTTCCTGATGCTGAGCCGCCCTCGAACGGGAGATTAACGACTGCAATGCTTTTATTGTCCACAAACCAGTTGTAGATATTTTTTATTTTATCTCCATCTGCATCTGAGGTGGATTGATTGTAAACAGTGAGGTTCGCAGTTGTCCTGTTGAAAGGATGGTCTGTGGTGTTTAATATAGGGGTTGCATGTGTTGGAGGAGTATTCTGGATTACCATTATATTGCTCCCCAGAGAATTTCCGTCTTCGAACCCATCATTTGGAGTAATGTTAACCGACCAGTTTTCCCCTGCTCTGGTCTCGCTGCTATCAATGACATCAGTCCTGTTAAAGTACAATGCCCTGACCTGGCCGGAACTCATGCTATAATTGTAAACCCTAACTTCGTCTATGTACCCCTGATAAAATTCCCCTGTTGCTGGTCCTTGAGGAGACATTCCTAATGTGAGATTTCCAGCTTCATTGCCTAAATATTGTGTAGGCTCAGATACGTTTAATTTGCCATTGATGTAGATGCTTTCAGTTACAGAATCCGCTGTATAAACTATGTGATACCACTTTCCAAGTTGTAGTTCCGCTGTGGAAGTTATTGAGTTATAATTTTGCACTTTTCCGCTGGCAAGCGTTAAGTAAAGGTTGTTTGTTGGGTCTGTTCTCCCCTTTCCTATCAAATCACGATAACCGGCCAGAGAGCCTTCGGGCATAACCCTTAATTCAACGGTAATTGGCTGAGCAGTGTTTACTGAGGCATTGTCAAGCACCTCTATTCTAGTGGTTGCACCATCAAAGTAATATGCCCCCTTTCCGTCAAAGCCTCCGGTTGTGTTCCATACTGCATTAGTGACTACCACTTTGTTGTTATTTCCCGAATAATCAGTCGCGTTATTGCCCCCGTTTGCCTGGAAAGGCATATTCAGCTTCGCTATCGATGTGCCGTTGCGGAACCAGTTATATATGTTTTTGACATTATTGCCGTCTGTGTCTGTGGTAGATTGGTTGTATGCTGTTAAGTTTGCACCGGTTCCGTTCGTGGGGTGGTCTGTGGCATTGATGATTGGTGCTGTTTGGGTTGGCTTGCTGTTTGCAAATGCACCTATCGTAATCTCATTAGATTTCAAAGAATTTCCGTCTGAATATCCGTCGTTAGGCGTAACATTGGCGTACCACACTTGTCCTGCTGCGAGCTCCTGGCTGACGATGAGGTTTGTTTTGTTTTGATAGTGTGCCCTTATTTCATCAGGTGACAGGCTTCGGTTGTAAATTCTTATTTCATCGATTGTCCCATTAAACCTGAAATTTAAATTATTGGTGTCGTAAATAGCCCCAATTAATGTCCGGTTCGTGTTTTTATGCAGGTCACCTGTAATTCCAGCTGATACAGCCACAAGGGTTCCGTTAATGTAGATTGATGCATTAGTACCATTGTAAACTCCAGCGACATGGTACCACGTGTTAAAAGACGCACCTGAGAAAACCGCTGATGCAGAATTTATACCTGTAGTAGACATCACAAATCTAATACAGCTTGGACCACTGCATCCTTGGGATGCATCATACAAATCTATTAAGAAACTCATGTTTGTACTCACTGCAGCGGCTTTGGAAATTACCCCCTCGTAGTTTTTACCTGCATCAAAACCCCTTTGGTTAATCCATGCTTCAACTGTAATTTGGTTAGTAAGATTCTCAACAATATTCCTTGGAAGTTCCATATAGTCATCCTTTCCATCAAATATGTAAGCACCCTTTCCATCATAACCGCCTGTTGAGGTGAATGATGAACCATTTACGCTTCCATTATTCCCATACCCTGAGTAATCAGTTGCCTGCAATGCTTCATTCCCGCCATTAGCCTCAAACGGCATGTTCAGAACGGCAATGCTTTCATTATTGACGAACCAGTTGTAGATGTTCTTTATTTTGTCTTCGTTGACATCAGAGGTTGACTGGTTGTAAACTGTAAGGTTTGCGGAGGATGAATTTGTCGGGAAGTCAGTTGCGTTCAAGATTGGAGTTGAATGCGTTGGGGCAGCATTTGCCTGTATTGTAATCTCATTACTCTTCAACGAATTTCCGTCTTCAATTCCATCATTGGGAGTTACGTTTGCCCACCATGTCTGTCCTGCTGTTAATTCCTGGCTGACAATAACATTTGTTTTGTTGGTATACACACTCTTTATTTCTTGGGCAGACAAAGAGCGGTTGAAGAACATGACATCATCAATATAACCCGACCAGTTGTAGTAATATAATCCACTTGAGTTGTAGGAGCCAATGGTTTTGCTCATGGCATTGCTCAGCAAATTTCCAGTCCAAGCGGTGCTGTTCTTGAGCGTTCCGTTAATATAAATACTGAAGTGGGTGCCGTTGTACTCTCCTGCAACGAATTGCCATGTGTTTATGCCATAATCGCCAGTTGCTGTGCTATGCCATGCAGACCCGTCATAATACCCGAATCCAAGTCCGGTTGTCCCAAACGCGGCAGTCCGGTTTGATATGGCAAAGTAAAATGATTGAACCCCTCCATTATAGTTGCCAGATGCAATGACTATTTCATTCACACGTGGCTTAATGTTGGGGTTTATCCAAGCTGTAATTGTCATCCTGTTCGATGCAGAGAAATTAATTGAGCCGGAGTTCGCAATATTGATGTGGTCCGAATGGGTTCCATCGAAGAAATATGCTCCCTTGCCATCATAACCTCCAGTCGAGTTCCATGTTGCGTTGACATCTCCCGGATTGTTGTATCCCGAATAATCCTGAGTTGACGAATTCTCACTGCCCCCGTTTGCCTCAAACGGCATATTGAGTACTGCAAACGATTGATTGTTAACGAACCAGTTATATATGTTTTTGACATTATTGCCGTCTGTGTCTGTGGTAGATTGGTTGTATGCAGTAAGGTTTGCAGATGTGGAGTTGAGCGGGAAATCAGTCATGTTGATAAGAGGTGCTGTCTGCGTTGGCTTGCTGTTTGAAAATGCGCCAATAGTTATCTCATTAGATTTCAATGAATTGCCGTCTTCTATGCCATCATTAGGGGTTACATTAGCCCACCATGTCTGTCCTGTAACTAATTCTTGGCTTACGATGAGATTGGTTTTGTTTTCATACAATGCTTTAACTTCTGCTGATGATAGTGAGCGATTAAATATCATTACATCATCTATTGTACCGTTGAATGGCTGTGTGACTGCATCAAAGTAAGCACCTATCATGGCGCTTTTTGAAGAGGATGCGGGATTTATGTGTGATGCAGAGAAGTTCGTAGAGTTAACCCCATTTATGTATATTGTAGCTACACTACCGTCTCGTGTCACAGCAACATGGTACCATCTGTTTGCTTCAGACATTGAGTTCCCGGTTGAATTGGTAAGCTGGGTTGCTGAATTCTGGTTAGTCCTGAAATCAAGGTTTTTATTGTCAGCATTTGTAGCAAAGTAAATCCCCTCCGCATTGTACTGACCCTTTGAGAATATTTGAAGATGGTTTGATAAATTTACAGGATATATCCATGCAGATATTGTAAAGTCCTGGGTTGTAAATGTTAAAGATGGGCGATTTGTTAAATTAATGTATGTTGAAGCTCCATCAAATTTATACGCTCCCTTTCCATCATGACCGCTAGTTGAATTGTAAAGGGAACCATTAATCGAACCATTAAACCCATACCCAGAATAATCAACTACTTGAAGTGCTTCATCTCCTGTATGATTCTCAAACGGCATATTCAGCACAGCAATGGATTGGTTGTCCACAAACCAGTTGTAGATGTTTTTGACTGAGTCTCCGTTTATGTCTGATGTTGACTGGTTGTATGCTGTAATATTGGCCGATGAAGAATTAGTTGGATAATCAGTCATATTGATGATAGGTGCCGTATGTGTTGGCGGGTCCTGCCTTCCAATAGTTATCTCATTAGATTTCAATGAATTGCCGTCTTCAATGCCATCATTCGGAGTTACGTTTATCCACCAGGTTTCGCCGGTGGCTGTTTCGTTCTGAACTAGGACATTGCTCTGATTAAGATATATTGCCCTTATTTGCTCTGGTGATAATGAGCGATTGAATATCATTACTTCGTCTATTGTGCCGTTGAAGAAACCAGAAGCCCCTGAAAGTCTGTTCAGCCTTCCAATATTGAATGAGCTTAAACTTGTCTGATTTACTACGCTTGATTTATTCGCCAGCTTCTGGCCGTCTAAGTAAGTTGTATACTCAATACCTCTCTTTGTAAGTGCACCCGTATGCCACTTGCCATTGGTGGCCCCATCATCAACTCCAGTACATATTGAAGTTGGGCCTGTCCCGTCATTGTATCTAACAAATCCGCAGAATTCTCCGGCTACTGCATTCTTTGTGTATATCTCTACTATTGGAACATCGTCCGTCAGGCTTGCAAAAGAGATTAGATATTGTGTTTTACTTACTTCGCTTGACTTGAATCTTAACAAAAATGTAAAATCAGCGGAAGATACGTTTACGCCTTTGGGCAATGAAATAAAGTTAGTGGTTCCATTAAACTGGTATGCGCCTCTTCCGTCATAACCCCCGGTTGAATTGTAAAGGGAACCATTAATCGAACTATTAAACCCATACCCAGAATAATCAACTGCCTGCAATGATTCATCGCCTGTATGATTCTCAAACGGCATATTCAGCACAGCAATGGATTGGTTGTCCACAAACCAGTTGTAGATGTTTTTTACATTATTGCCGTCCAGGTCACTTGTTGACTGGTTGTACACAGTAAGGTTTGCAGATGTGGAGTTGGATGGATGGTCTGTGGCATTGATGATGGGTGCTGTTTGGGTTGGCTTGCTGTTTGAAAAAGCGCCAATAGTTATCTCATTAGATTTCAGGGAGTTTCCGTCTTCAATGCCATCATTCGGAGTTACATTGGCCCACCAGGTTTGGCCTGCTGTTAATTCCTGGCTGACGATGAGATTAGTTTTGTTTTCATAGAGTGCTTTGATTTGTGCTGCTGAGAGGGAACGGTTGAAAATCATTACATCATCTATTGAACCATTAAAAAAATTGGTATTTGTATTTCCACCTATGGATATGGGTGCGTTGGAATAATAGATGCTACCTGTATAGGAGTTGTTATTCTGAAGGGTGCCATTTACATATATTGATACAGAAGATTGATTAAATACACCAACTATATAATACCACTGGTTCAAAGTCATGCCCCCACTTGGTGTAGCACACACCGCATCACCTAAATCATCTTTATGAACGCAAAAATAAGGTATGTTGACATTATTAACATTAAATTCCCAGCTTGCGTTTGATGCACTGGTGGAACTTCTTCTAACTATCAGACCACGATAGGATATGATATCACCAAAAGTCCTAGCCCAAAACGAGATTGTATAACCTGATGTGAGGTTGATATTAAGATTGTTAGGGATAATTATGTTTTTAGTGCTATTGAACTGATATGCTCCCTTTCCATCATGACCGCCAGTTGAGTTATACACTGCACCACCCACACTCCCATTATTCCCATACCCAGAATAATCAACTGCCTGCAATGATTCATCGCCTGTATGATTCTCAAACGGCATATTCAGCACAGCAATGGATTGGTTGTCCACAAACCAGTTGTAGATGTTTTTTACTGAGTTGCCGTCCAGGTCACTTGTTGACTGGTTGTAAACAGTGAGATTAGCTGATGAGGTATTTGATGGGTGGTCGGTTGCATTCAAGATTGGCGTTGAATGGGTCGGGGGGTAATTGTTCAGGGCAGCCTGGATTGTTATTTCGTTGGATTTCTTTGAATCGCCATTATCCACGCCGTCATTAGGGGTTACGTTAGCCCACCATGTCTGTCCTGCTGTTAATTCAGGACTTACAATGAGGTTTGTTTTGTTCTCATAGAGTGCTCTGATTTCTTGGGTTGATAATGAGCGATTGAATACCATTACTTCGTCTATTGTACCGTTGAAAGGAAATAGGAGGTTAGTTGTGGGGCTCGGTTTTCTTGGTTGCATTCCAATTATCAAATCTGCCGTATTATTGAGGATTCTGCCTGTTTGGGCAGTAGAATTATGCAGAATCCCGTCAACAAAAATAGCATTACGGCTGCCATTGTACACCGCAGCAATATGGTGCCATCCGGTTCCGTTAAGCATTGTTGCACCCTGAACCTGATTAGCTCCTGTTACGTCATCTGTAGTGCCCGTAGAAAAATAAGCAAAACCGTCTTTTATGTGAAGTGAATAAGTCCTTGTGGTTCCATCCCACCATTTACTAATAATTGTTTGGCTAAGGCCTCCCTCAGGATTAGTATTCGTTTTTATCCATGCAGAAAGGGTTATATCCCCATTAATCTGGAAGGGGGTATCGTTTCCGAGATTTATGTAATTACTAGTCCCATTAAACACATAAGCTCCTCTGCCATCATGACCCCCTGTTGAATTATAGATTGTATTGTTCATAACTGTACCATTATTATTAACCGAATAATCCAATGCCTCAGAAAACTCATCTCCTGTATGGTTCTCAAACGGCATATTTACAATGGAGAAGCTTTGGTTGTTAACGAACCAGTTCCAGATATTCTTTGTTGCGTTTACTGAAGAGATATTCCATGCAGTGATGTTTGCATTTGTGGTGTTGTAGGGGTGGTCTGTCATGTTAATGACCGGTGTTCCCTGCTCTGCGAGGTTGAAGGCGTAGTCTGTAACGTTTCCGAATCTGAATTCCTGGGTGTGGTGGCCTGCCTTCAGGACCTTTACGGTGTGGTAGGAAGTTATGTTGTCGCACTGGTAGTTGTTTATTTTCAGCGAAGTGCCGTTGTACTGGTAATTCTTATTGGTGTCTCCGCACATTATCCCGAGGGGCAGTATATCAATGTCATAGGCAGTTCCATTTACAGCTGTAATAACCAAGTCAGCCCTGCCTATGGTTGTAAAGTCAACCGTCCAGTTTCCGCCCACGATAGGATAGCTCTGCACGGTAAGTATCTGCAAATCAACCTCGTAATCCTTCTTTGAAAGAGATGGCACAATCCAGTAAATTTCATCTATCTTTCCGTCTGCATCATTGTCCATGAAGCTGTAAATGTCAACCTGAATCCTTGTGCCGTTAACTATCTGGTACAGCCTGATGGCTTCTCTGGGCAGTTCAGGTATTGACGTGAATGCAAGTATGTTCTCGTAGTGCTCGCTTGAGCTTACGGAAATGTTTTTTCTTGAATCTGAGACTTTAACTTCATCAGAGACCGGAGCCGGAGTTTCGTATTCCACAATAATTTCGCTCACAGCCTCCTGCACAATAACCTCTACGCCGCTATCATTGGCGGGAGTTTCCGCCACAACTGCGCCGGTGATGTCTCCGGAAAGCCACTCAAACAGCCTTGTGAGCAATCCTTTGCCGTTCAGCTCAAATATTGCAAAGCCGGTAAGCCTGTTGCGTTCGCCCTGAAGGTTTCCAAGCTTCAGGTTAAGCTCCTTCAGCTTTTCCTTGTCGCTGATATGGGCCCTCTTCAGCTCGTTAAGCCTGTCAATCTCCCTTTCAATAAGCTCCAGCCGCTTGGCGCGGTCATATTCCGTTGCGTTTTTTTCCACACCCTTATCCACAACAGTAACTTTGTCCGTTAATTCCTCACCACCGGATTTTATTGATATGTTAAATGCATCATCGCTGATGTTGAGCTTGAGGTTGCTTACCGATTCGTTGAGTTCAATCCTGCGAGTCCACCTTACCGGCTTTCCGACAACGGCAAATCCCTGGGTGATATTATCAATTAAGGCGCGCCTGCTAAGGTCAACTTCCTCAAAGACATCAACCTTGATGTAGTTTGACAATCCTATGCTCTCGGAATCATTGGCAAGGAAGGTAAGATAGGAAGTGCCGGTGTAGCCAACTGCAGGAGTTATTGTTGCCGTTAAGTTTGTTATTTCAACAGTCACATTTCCGTCTGTTGAAGAATAGCTTAAAGTGTAAGAATCATTATCAGGCTCTGAAACATTCAGTTTTAGGGCGTATGTGCTGTTTTTCACGATTCTAATATCCGGTATTTCGGCAAACACGGGTGCATGGTTCTTCAAAACTTCAAGAATGCCGTATTTCGCTGAATCAAGGGATAGTGTCGTGTTGTCAACCTCAACGTTCAGAGAGTAAACGCTGCTGCTTAAATCAAGGGCGCATGTTTCAAGGCAAACATCATTGAAGTCAACAACATCATCTGTAAATACAGCCCTTAGCTCAGCCCAGCTGCTGAACGTGAAGTCAACATAGGGATTGTCAACAGAAGCGTTGTAATCAAAGTACACCACCTGGGCTCTTACAAAGTTCCTTTTTCCGGCGCCGTACTTGCCGTAATTCAGGTAAAACGTGTTCTTCCAGCTTCCGCCAAGGCTTTCATGTCCTGCATACAAACAGCATTGCTCACTTCCAACGCATACTATCTCGCTCTCCGATGAATCATAATTGTAAACCTGCCATCTGGTGCAGAGATTTTCTTCATCAACGCCCCAGTTGAATGTGGATGGAGCAACGCTAAAGTCAATAACCCCATCGGTTTTTTCAACACCATCATCATCAGTGTCAAAGTTGCTGTTTTCATTGTACTTCAACGCAGGTGAAATCATCTTATCGCTTCCGGTTGAGTTCAGCTCAGGGCTTGAAAATTCAGCGTTTCCAAACTGCTTCAGGTTTTCAGGCGCGTATTCAAGCAGATGGGAGTCAAATGCAAGATACCTATCGCTTCCGTCAACAAGGTATATCTTCGCGCTTCCGTTAACCCCGACAGAGCCGGATACCCTGAACGACTGAAGCTTTCCAGAAACAGCTGGCGCAAATGCCAATTCCCTGTTTTCTGAAATCTGCTCGCCGAATGATTCATTGTATGTGCTGAGCTTCTGCAAGGTAACCTGGCCGGTGATGCTGCTTTCATTTGATGCAAAAAGGGCAAGAATTATGCCAACGGCAAGAAGCGCCGCTATCAAAATCAGATACCTTCCTCTTTCAGACCTGCGGCTATTTCCTTCTTCCATCTTTTAGCGGCTTAATTTCAACCAGGTAGACACGGCCTTCGGTGTCCTCGACAAACCTCAATCTCGTCTTAGAAGTCCAGCCCTTTGACTCTGCCAAGTCCTTCGGGATTGTAATCTTGTACTGCCCGTTGTTTACTACTACTTTTACCATTTAGTACTAAATTAATACTTTATTTATAGTTTATTATATATTAATCAGCCCCTTATTAGTACTATTTATAAATGTTGCGGCGTGGATTGGCACTTTTCCACCGAAAATTGGTGATTTAGTACCAAAAAGTTTAATAACAGTTGGTACTTTTCTACCAGATATGGCATCAATAGAACTTCACAAGGAGCAAATAAGGGAGCACATCCAGGAGATAAACGACGCAATAGCCATAGGAATAGAGAAAAGGCCGGCTACAATAGGCTTGCACACCTCGGCATGCGCCATTTCACTCCTCGAAGCGTACCTTCACGGACTGGGCAAGATAAGCACAGGGACAATGGTAAAGCACGAATGGTTCAAGCAGCCAAAAATAAACCAGAAAATAGCACCCTTGGCCGAAAGAAAGATTGGCGTTGATTTCCCCCACAAGGAAGAGATACTCCTGCTGATGTACGCGATAGAAGACAACCGAAACAAGATGATTTATGGAAAGTCAACAAAAGCCGTAATAGTGGACGTCCTGGAATCGTTCCAGAAGCTTCACCAAATAATCAAGGAATCGATGAAGGAAAGGGGGATAGAGATTGAATAGGCAGACATTGATGGCAATAGCGTATGTGCAGAATGCACTGGCCTTTGTATTCCTGGATGCGGGAATAAATAGTTTGGTAAGAAGGATATACCTGTTCGGGTCGGCCGCACGCGGAGGAATTGAAAAAAAGAGCGACATAGATGTGTTTATTGATTGCAAGCCTGAAAACGAAAGAACTGTCGAGGGCATTGCTAAATCTGCCATTTCAAGGTTTTACAAGTCAAGGGATTATGAAAAATGGGGGCTTTTAAAATTCGAATACCCTATTTCGGTGCAGGCAGGGGATATCTCAGGCTGGCAGCTAAAAACAAGCGTAATGGCGGAAGGCATACTCCTATACTCTAACAAAGCGGAGATTACTGCAGCCGAGCGGAAGGCGATATTCACGCTTGAACTGCCGAAGGGGAAAAAGGAGTATGTTAGTTTCATCAGAGGCTTGTTTGGAAGAAAGGAGAAGGGCTTTAAGGACAACGGCAAGCTGGGCGAGGCTAATGGAACAAAGGTAAGCTCAAATGTGATTATTGTTCCAAAGGAAAGCCAGAAGAATATTGAGGAATTCCTGCAAAAGAGAAAAATAAGCTATTCTATGAGGGAGATTGCCGTTTTTGAGTGAATGCATAGTGTATAGCGAAGTGACATATGTCACTAGTCAGAATAATCGTGCAAAATCATGATACACTTCCCCTGGCTTCTTGCCATCAAGGCTGCTATGCGGCCTAAAGTGGTTGTACCTCCTTCTGAAGAACTCTAAATCATT